>JAQVTZ010000025.1 GCA_028699795.1 Clostridia bacterium
TCTATTTACCTCCTACCATTTCACCGGCTTTGACAATCAACCCGTCGTCATAGACTCCGTCGGGCCCGACAACGGCGATACTCCATTCTCCTCCGTCGGATGCGTCTTGGGGCTCTCCGATAACGGAATTCTTGCCAATTTTCGCCCCCCAACCCACAATCGCATGGTCAATGATCGCTCCTGCGGAAATATGCGCGTCGGGCATAACGATGCTGTCTTTTACCGTTGCCCCCGACTCAACAATAACGCCCGTAAAAATAACCGAGTTCGTTATTTCTCCTTCGATATCGGCGCCTTCGCTGATAATCGAATTATGAAGAGTTGCGTTCGTGCCGATGTAGTGCGGTGGCTCGGCTGCGTTTCTCGCATAGATTTTCCAATCTTTATTGTTTAGATTGATTTCGGATTGAGTATCCAAAAGGTCAATATTGGCTTCCCAAAGAGAACTTATTGTGCCAACATCTTTCCAGTAGCCCGAAAAATCGTACGCATACAAACACTCTTTTGCTTTCAGCATAGAGGGGATAATATTTTTTCCGAAATCGTTGTGGCTGTTTTTGTCTTCCTCGTCCAGTATAAGGTAATGCTTTAGTTTTGCCCAACTGAAGATATAGATTCCCATGCTTGCTTTCGTTGACTTGGGAACTTTTGGTTTTTCTTCAAACTCGTATATCTTACCGTCGGAATTGGTATTCATAATCCCGAAGCGGCTTGCTTCCTCTAACGGCACATCGATAACCGCTATCGTGCAGGAAGACTCCGTTCTCTTATGAAAGTCCAGCATTTTGCTGTAATCCATTTTATAGATATGGTCTCCCGAGAGTATCAACACATATTCGGGGTCGTATTTGTCCACAAAGTCGATGTTTTGGTAAATCGCATTGGCAGTCCCCTTATACCATTCGCCAGACTTTGCTTTTTGGTAGGGCGGCAAAACAAACGCGCCTCCGTTGATTCTGTCCAAATCCCACGGTTGTCCGTTGCCGATATATTGGTTTAGTTCGAAAGGCTGATATTGCGTAAGCACGCCGATGGTGTCAATCCCCGAATTGATGGTGTTGGATAATGTGAAGTCTATTATCCTGTATTTGCCGCCAAACGGTACGGCGGGCTTTGCGACTTTCTGCGTCAACACGCCGAGACGGGTGCCTTGGCCGCCCGCAAGCAGCATTGCCACGCACTCTTTTCTCTTTAACATAACTCATCCTCCTTGGATAATTTAAATATGAGAGCGGAATTACCTTCTAAATCTACGGTAAGTGAATGATTGTATCCGTGCATGGGAGCATCCGTTGATTGATATTCCTCTTTAATAGCGGTTTCGCCCCCAAATTCTTTCTTGTTGGTGTTCATGATTACCTTGTATTTGCCCGCTTCGGGCACGCCAAAGCTATAATTTTTTCTGAGAACATCCGAAAAACTGATGATAACAATATTTTTGTTGTTCTCGCTGTCGGCGCGATAATAAGCTATGACATTTTGCGCACGGTCGTCTACGACAATCCAACGGAATCCCTGAGGACTGTCATCCAGTTCATAAAGCGGTTTTTCTTCTAGATACAGCTTATTGAGCGCTTTGGAAAACTCTTTTAGTTTGGCATGGCTTTCGTATCCCAAAAGCAACCAATCCAGCTCTTTGCGATAATCCCACTCTATAAATTGCCCGAATTCGTTGCCCATAAAGTTGAGCTTTTTGCCGGGGTGCGTATATTGGTAAACATAAAGGGCTTTGAGCGCGGCAAACTTTTCGCCATAATTGCCTTCCATTTTGGAAATCATAGAAGCCTTGCCGTGCACAACCTCGTCATGAGAGAAAGGCAAAATAAAGTTTTCGGAAAAAGCGTAAGTAAGTGAAAAAGTCAGTTTATCATGCGAACCTTTGCGGAAAAACGGGTCTATGCTTTCATAAGTCAAAATATCATTCATCCAGCCCATGTTCCATTTAAAATTAAAGCCAAGCCCGCCTGTCTGCGGGGGTTTGGTAACCATGGGAAACGCCGTGGACTCTTCGGCTATCATGAGCGTATGGGGGTATTTGGTAAGCAATAACTTATTTAATTTTTGTAAAAAAGCGACTGCTTCCAGATTATAGTTTCCGCCGCTCGTATTTGGCAACCATTCGCCCTCTTTGCGCTCGTAATCAAGATACAGCATCGAAGCTACCGCGTCTAATCTGAGACCGTCTATATGGTAATAATCTAACCAAAAAGCCGCAGCCGACATCAAAAACGAATTGACTTCGTTGCGGCCGTAATCGAACACTCTTGTCCCCCAGCTCTTATGCTCTTGCTTGGTGGGGTCTTCGTATTCGTACAGAGGCGCGCCGTCGAATTCGTATAAACCGAAGCTATCTTTGGGAAAGTGCGAAATGACAAAATCCAATAATACGCCTATCCCTTCTTGATGACAAGCGTCTACAAACGCCATAAAGTCGTGCGGCGTGCCGAACCGCGAGGTAGGAGCAAACAACGAGCCAATCTGATACCCCCAACTGCCTTCGAAAGGATATTCGGTTATGGGCAATAGCTCTATATGCGTATACCCCATCTCTTTGACATAGGGGATAAGAGAATTCATTAAATCCGTATAGCTGTAAAAATTACCGTTACCGTGGCGTTTCCATGAACCCAAATGCACTTCGTAAATGTTCATGGGAGAACGGTAAGGATTTCTTTCTTTTTGTTTTTCTCGGTATTCTTCATCGTTCCAGCGATATCCGTTTAAATCGTAAATCTTGCTGGCGTTTGCGGGCGGGGTCTCGCTATGCAGAGCGTAAGGGTCTGCTTTCAGTCTGATGACTCCGTCTACCCCTTCAATACTGAATTTGTAATTGTCGTACTTCTTAAGCCCGGCAATGCAGCACTCCCATATTCCTCCGCCGATGGGCGTCATACTGTTTTTGCCGTGCGCCCAACCGTTAAAGTCGCCTACAACGGATACCGATTTTGCTCTGGGCGCCCAACAGCGGAATCGCCAACTTTTTTTGCCGCCCCGTGCCACATAACTTAGCTTAAATAGCTTGTACGCTTCGCAATTCGTCCCTTCTTTAAACAAATAAATGGGATAGTCTAGTTTATTTTTTGCCATAGCCGCTCCATATTGTGTGTGTCGAATCCGTGTATCGCTATTCCGAAGTCTTGTATATGTAAGGATTCGAGATATTCTTTTGCATTCTTATACTTTTCGGGATTTCTTGCAAGTCCGATCCAACCGCTGCCGCTACCCGTCATAATCACTTCTTCCGTTCCCGATGCCGTAAGTATCTCTTTTAAATAATTCATTTTTGGCTCTAATACGAGCGCCGCTCTCTCGAGCGCATTCGTCGCGGGGCTTTTCCCCGTTAAAAATCCGTCGATGTCTGCCTTTTCTCCACCAATTTTGTCATACAACGCATACACCTCGCGGGTATTGACGCTATAAAGAGGCAACAGCAAAATACCGTAAAATCTCGGGAGTACAACCGCTTTCACAAGTTCGCCTCTCCCTCTTACTCTTAAAGGCCTATCTAGATACATTGCGGGTACATCGCTTCCAACCTCCAAAAGAAGTTCGGACGAAATTTGCGGAAGGTTGAAAAGCTTTTGCATTGCCCTTGCAACGCCCGCCGCGTCCGCCGACGATCCGCCTAGACCCTTGCCTTCGGGAATCCTCTTAACAATGTTAACGCTTACCGCGGATGTCTTATAGGTCTTAGATAGTAGTTCTGCCGTTTTGTAAGCGGTATCGTTAAGGTAGCTTCTGCCGTCATGATAACAAACAGAAAACTCATCGCTTGGCGATACCTTTACCGTATCGGCAAGCCCGATAGGGACAATAACAGTATCGATTAAGTGCAGGTTGCCCTTGACCCCCGTTATATTGAGCGCAAGAT
Organism: Clostridia bacterium; assembly: GCA_028699795.1. Lineage (GTDB taxonomy): Bacteria > Bacillota > Clostridia > Christensenellales > DTU072 > Firm-09. The sequence goes on from JAQVTZ010000025.1 coordinate 3,872, forward strand.
TGACCTTTGCCCGCGTCTCTACCGTTACCGATGACAGATAATTGTGGAACATAATACCATTATAATATAAACCTTATAATAAATCAATAGTAAAAAAGTGAAGAGAAAGCAAATTTTTTGCCCGTCCTCTCTCAAATGGTCTTATTTCCTTTGCAAAAAAAGAGCCGCCTCGGTTTTGAAGCGGCTCGATAGGTAGAGAATAAACTTGGGAACCTCTATTTAGCACCTTCGAGGAAAATAGGCGGTTTTATGCCAACCGAACCGTAAGATTTGCTTCAAGCAAATCTGTACGCTTTTGCGTCCAAGCAATAAGCATAAGCGTCATAAGGTGAGGAAAGACCACGAAATTACCGAACAGCGTTTGCATTTTGGGTTTGGCAGTACAATATCCACAAACCCAAAATGGCAAGCGGGGGCTAAATAGAGGTACCCAATTTATAATTCGCGATACAGAAGGACTTTTTCTCCTCCCATGAGCGGCAGTTTGAGATCGGGATTGAGTTTTGCAAGGGTTTCTTCTTCACACATCAACGCTTTTGCAACATCCCACAGCGTTTCGCCGGGTTTTACAATATAAAGACTGATGGCGCAATCGTTTTGCTCGCGGTCTCCCAATTCTTCCAAAGCGGTTATCACTTTGGTTGGACGGATACCGCTACCGTATACTTCAATATAAATATCGCCGCTAATCTCCACTTGGTCGTTATGCCGCGCCTTTGCCATAAATCCCGTTACCATGGCTTTGGCGTATAGATTATCTTGACAGGTAAAGTCACGGGAGACAACAAAGTGATAGGGGATTTCGGCAAGCAGCACGCTAAGCTGCTCATCCTCGTCTATGTAAATCACATTGGCCGATATAATACCTTCTACCGCAAGTGAGCCAGTGTTGGAAGCCGTAAGCGCGCCGACAGAGGGGGGACATACGCACAATACGGACCTTAAACGCTTGCTGCCTTCTTCCAGACGGACCGACCCGGAAATCTTTTCGTACACGCCGGTAAGGCAAACACTATCTTCCAAATAGACGGTTTCTGCGGTAAGCTTGATTTCTTTGGTGCAACTGTACGCATCCGTAACCAGCATTATTTCTTGTTTTCCGACACAAAAGCCCTTGATGCCTACCACAATCTCCATTTTGATTTCGGAGCCGCCCGAAGTATTTTCGAGCGTGATAGTGGTAGAATTGGCTTGTGCCGAGCAATATACCTCGCAATCTGCGGTTACATTGGGCGCAAGGATCTCGGTTTCGAACGGTATCGAGATACATCTAGACAGCAGATTCCCTCCTGAAGTATAGATGAGATGCACATAGCATTCACCCTCAATTTCGCATATTTCTGTTGCCGCAGCTACTTTTTTAAGGACTATTTTGGTATCGTAAGAAAGAACCTTATCAATTTGTTCTTTGACATCAATACTTGAGGAGGCGACAATTTCGCTTTCGCGCACGGGCTGAATATTCTCGACAGTAATTGGCAATGTTTTTTTGCAGATTCCGTCTTCCGGCTCAATTGCGTTAAAGCCGAAATCCACAATGCAATAGCCTCTTATTTCCATCGCGGCCCTGATTTTGATATCCGTCTTGCCCACGAATTCGCTGGACAACACGCAAATATCCATATCTAAATAGCTTTTGGGAGTGATGACGGGTGACTTAACAACGGCGTTATTATCGAAGCTTTGCTCATAACAGTTGATGGATCCCTCGGTATCTTTATAGATAGCCCGATACAAAGCCCTATAGTTGATTCTGGCTTCCCCTTGGTAAGCCTCCCAAGAAGACACTTTTGCGCTCACCATCACGCAAATGACTCTTTCAGCTCCGACAACAGACAATTCTTGGTCAAGGTAGAATTGGGTCGGATAAATTTGTTCCCGTTTGTCGCCTTTTATTAACATAAAAACCCCCTTCGTCAAGTCTCGTATATCCATACGATATGAAGGAGGCCGTCAAAATATTACTTTCTTTTGCGATAGAATAAAATATTTTTGCTTAAAATATCGTTGTAACTGAAAGTGCTTAGTTCGCCGCCCGCCGCTCTGACGGTAAAAATAGCGGGATAGGTACTTTCTACCACGCCTTCTATCGTTTCGATGCGGTTTCTGCCGCGGTTAACTTTAATAATGAAGCTTTCACCTTTCACTTCTTTTAGTTGGTCTATCGTGCCTTTAATGTCCTGATGAATATTTCTCATATAATAGGTATGCCCAATTTTAGCAAATTTATCCTGAAATCGGTTAATCTAAGGGTGAAATAAGATGTTATGCTCTATTTATTGTTGTCTCAATCTCTTTTTACTATCTTACTTCTATTTTTTATCTAATTGATGCGCGCACCTTTTCGGTTTTGATATATAATAGTAATATGAGAATGACCAGAAGAAAAAGAATTGCTCTTTCCGTCTTACTTATTTTCGTTGTTACAATATGCGCAATGTTGGGCGCGATAACGGTGAAGGCAGGCAACGAGGACAGAAGCGCCGCAAGCGTCTTTTACGAGTACGCCATGCGTATTTTTCTATCGGGAAAGAACCATCGCAGTGAAGAAAAAACTTATGAACGAATCGAAAAAGAAGGGCAAAAAAATGAAACCTTCACCGTGCCGTCTTTTTACAAAACGATATTCAATTTCGAAACAGAATATCGGGAAGAAGTAGAGGTATGCGTTTTCGGCTACGAAACTTGCGATACTTTGGTATATTATCTGCACGGCGGCGCGTTTCTTTATCAGCCCACAATATTTCATTACCGCTACTGCCGCGTACTATCCGAAGAGTTGGATGCGTGCGTCATTATGCCGATTTATCCTAAAGCGCCCCGATTCACCTACGAACACACATTAGATACCATATACAATATATACAACGATGCAACCGAAAACGGCGATTACGACACTACCGTTGTTATGGGAGATTCGGCTGGGGCGTCGCTCACGCTTACGCTGGGGCAATATATTTTGGAGAACGGCGGAAAGGCCCCCGATGACCTTATCGCGCTTTCTCCTTGCCTCGACATGACGCTTTCTAATCCCGAAATAGAAGATTTTCAAAAAAAAGATCCTATGCTGAACATAAAAGATTTGAAACTGAAACTGAATGTCTATTTTGACGGACAAACCGCGAAAGAAAGCTATACGGTAAGCCCGATTTATTGCGACTATGCCGCGCTTCCTGAGGTGACCGTGATCATGGGCGAGTACGAAATACTTGTGCCCGACGCTAGACGGTTAAAAGCTGATTTAGACCAAAAGGGCGTTTCCATCAATTATTACGAATATGCCAAAATGCCGCACACCTTTCCCTTATTGACAATCCGTGAAGCGCATGACGCTTTAGAAAAAATCAAAGAGCATGTCGATTCTTAAATAGAGTTGCCCAAATTATATCGTATTTATGAAGTGTTTCCTTAAATATTCTTGGGGTATCGTTTGCGCCAACGCGCGGCAAGCGCCGACAGCTCTTTTTGGTACGCTGCCGAGAGCCGCTCTTTTCGCAAAGGTAAAATATTTTGTAGTGTACGGATAAAGACCGTTTTCACTTGGTCGTCCGTATCATAAAGAGTTGCAAAAGCGAACAGTTTCGCGCACCATTGTTCTAAATCGCCTTCGGTCACTTCTTCAAAATCCACACGATAGATCTTCTCTTTTGCCACAATATAATTGCGAAAGTTTTCATCAAAAGTAATACGGTTAAGTGAGGTATATATCGATAGGATTGTATTTGCAAGCATGGTTGCAAGCTCTGCTGCTTTTTCGCAGCTTGCACAGAGATACCGCTCCAAAAGCAAATCACCTTCGATATAACTGGTTTCAATCACAAGGTCTTGCCTCGACAACAAAACGGGCGCATGATTACCTTGCAGGGCGACGAGCGCTTCCGCCTCTTTGTCGCAAGCCGTGGCGCTTGCAAAAGTTTTTCGGATGATGCCTTCTTCCGTAAGCACAACCTTGTTCTTTCGGCTTCGGAACACTCTCATTTGCGGCAACCGTCGTCTCTGAATTCGATGGTTATGCGACCGCCTTTTCTATATCCTTTCAATTCTTGCACCACACCGAGAACGGCATTTTTCAAAATGTTTTGTACGAACGGCACCATAACAATTTCTTTGCCGTCCATTTTAAGCGTAACAGTTTTTTGTTTTAAGACACAGTTTTCGGGTTTTTCTTCGCCTTTTAAACATTTCGCCAAACAGCCGCGGCAGTCGGAACCGCACAGCGAACAGCATTCGGGGCGGACATCGTAGAGTAATTCGGGCGTCTTTTCGATAATTAAATCCGTAAGCCTTGCTGTGTCGGTAAGACCGTTGATTACGGGTAATCCTTTATAAGAGTCTTTGGGAGTATTGGCAAATCTTCCGCTTACGGCGATTGTCAAAGGTGTAATCTCGGGAGACGCATCCTCTTTGCAAACGGCTATCTCGGGCACGACCGCATCCCGTACGCCCTCCAATATAATATAATCTTCCGTATAGTGCGACAGCACTTCGTAAATCGGCATATGCCCCTTATACATGATATCGGTTTCGTGGTGGGCGCGCGCAGTTACGGTATCCGCGCCCGCTTGACGGTGCCGATAAGTATTTTTTCCTTCTTGGTCGATGCGGAAGGATTCGTTATGGATTTCTTTTACCGTACCCACCGAATACCCCCTTGCGGTAAGCTCCGCAACGATTTTTTCTATTATGCTCGTCTTTCCCGAGCCCGTAAGCCCTGTCACGGTAAATACTTTCATCGTCAACTCCTATAAAACAAACAGATTGCCGTAGGTATACATGAAAACAAGATAGGCTGCTGTAAGCAGTACCGCAATAATCATAACAAGCCAATCCGTCCATGTCAACTTTAACGCTCGCAGCATGGTGCGCTTTTTTTCGGCGCCAAAGCCCCGCGCGCTCATCGAGCGGGCAAGCTCTTCGCTTTTTATCACGCATCCCGAAACGGCGGGCAGTATAAGATAGCCGTACACCTTCAATTTTTTGGGAAGTGACAATCTCTTAATATCAATACCGCGCATTGCCATGGCATTGATTCTTGCGACGAATTCGTCACGGAACACTGGCAAAAACCGAAGCGCGATGGCGGACATAAAAGCAAGTTCGTAAGGCATGCCCAATTTTAACAATCCGTCCGTCATTTCCCTGCCGTCCGAAGAGGCGGCAATGAGCCCCGCAAGCAGAATAATCCCCATGCGCAAAACAAATTCCGCCGCAAACCCGATGCCTTTTGTTGTAAGGAAGTTGATTTTTCCGACGCTCAACAACGCCGTGCCGCCCTTCACCGTAAGACTTTGGACGATCGCAATAAACAGGATAAGCCAAATGAAATGTCTCATTCTTTTTGCCGCGCCAATAATATTTATTTTCAGCATTGCGTTTACGGCAAGCGCGGCGAAGAACACAATCGCAAGATAGGCAATATCTTTGGCAAGCACCGCCAAAGTCGTAATGAGCAATATGAGTAACAGTCTGGCGCGCGGGTCAAGCCTCATGAACCCGTCCTCCTTCCAGTTTGAGAAGATGGGGACTGTCCAAAGAAGCAATCAATTCTTCGTCATGCGTGATTACCAATGCGCCCCCCGCAAAACCGTTGATAAAATTCGTTAAAAAGCTTCTGCACTCTCTGTCTATTGCGGAGGTCGGCTCGTCTAAAATAAGAAATTCGGCGTGCCGTGACATAACGGTTGCCAAAGCAAGCCGCTGTTTTTCGCCTCCCGACATCGTGAGTGGAAAACGCTCTTCCATACCGTTAAGATGAAATATCGTAAGCATCCGCTGTAATTCGTCTTGCTTTTCCTCCGTCAAAGTGCCCGTCAATTCAAAAGGAAAAGCAAGCTCTTCCATGACGGTGGGCGCAAACAACTGCAGATCGGGGTTTTGAAACAGATACCCTATTTTTTTTGCGCGCAACGCGGCGGACATTTTAGCGGCATCTTCGCCGTTGATAAGGATATTGCCATTCTGCGGTTTCAGCAATCCCAAAATTAAATTCGCAAGCGTCGTTTTTCCGCTGCCGTTTCTGCCTGTGAGCGCATACCGTTTGCCTTGCTCAAATACCGCGCCGACCCCCTCTAGCACAGGAGCAGACCTCTTTTTATAAGAGAAAGTAAGGTTGTTAAGCTCTATTTTCATAATCCTTTCCTTTCTCCAACTCTATTGTTTTTGTGGCGATTGCGAGGTCTTGGGGATTGTGACTCACCAATATCACTCCGCCGCCCTGCGCGGCAAAACTTAGCAATATTTTGCGCACCGTCTCTTTTTTTTCTCTGTCGATTCGGGAGGTAATCTCGTCCGCAATCAAAATCGCGGGTTTCATGGTCAGTACGGAAGCAATCGCGACCAACTGTTTTTCGCCTCCCGACAAACTGTTGGTTCGCGCCTTTCTAAGATGTTCGATACCGCAAAGCGTTAAGGCTTCATCGATTCGCGCGATGATCTTGGCGCGGGGCAGCGCCAAATTTTCGGGCGCAAAAGCAAGCTCTTCGATGACCAGCGGCGAAAATAGTTGGTTGTCGGGGTTTTGGAAAATCATCCCCACCGCGCGGCACCTTTGCCCGATTGTCATGGTTTGGAGCGGCTTTTTGTCGTAAAAAATGCCGCCGCGAAACTCTATCCCGCGCTCTGCGCCTATTAGCCCACCCAAACATAGGCACAAAGAGCTCTTACCGCTGCCGTTTGCGCCTTTTAGAGCAAGTATTTCACCCTTGCCAAGCGACAGCGAAAGATTGCGAAAGATTGTTGTATCTCCGTAGTTAAGACAGAGTTTTTCGGCGGCAAGGTTCAAGCTATTATAACCTCCGTAAGAAGTTTACAACGGTTGTTGGAGAAGGTATCCGAAACCTTAATCACCACAAAAGGGCCTCCGTCTTCGGTGTCTCTTGTGTAACCAAGACCGTCGATACCCCTTTCGAAAGGTTTTCCGTTGACTTTGTACGCAATATATACATTATTTTCTTGTCTGATTTCTTGATAAGTGTAGATTTTTACCGCGCCGTCAGACGCCTTAAAGGTAGCCGTGCGCATCTCGCGCATGTCGACACCCAACGCCGTGAGCACGCTTCCAAGTTCGATTCCCGTATAAGTTTTTTCTACCGGTTCGCTTATCGATGTATCGTAATAATCTGTAAACTCCGCCTCTTGTACTCCTTCTAAAGCAAGGAGTTCTTCTAAAGTATAGCTTCCCAGCTCTTCTCCGAAGGCGGAAAACTTTATTTTTTCTTCGGCATAAAGTCTGCGGTTTTCTTCATTGCTTTTCAAATAGAACGGAAGAAAGATCGCAAATGCGATTGCAAGAACGGATAAAATGATGATAGCCGCAAGCGCCTGCTTGCTTAATTTTTTAATCTTCATACGCGCCCTCAAAAACATAAAATGGCACATACATATCCAACGCGGTAAACAATCCGTGGTCGCCGTAGGGATTGCCAAGCGTATCATAAAGCGTGTTGTGCCCATGGTCGGGGACGACAACCACTTTCCCTTCGAATGCGTGAATTAAATCCGCAATATAGGTCTCTATCGTAAGCAGTTTGGTTTTTGCCTGAAGCGACAGGGGTCCAAACTCGTGGTTGGTGTCGTCGGTCTCGTGAAAATGCACGAAGATAAGGTCTTTCCCTGCATTGACTGCCTGCATCGCCTTTAAGTAAGCCTCGTTGTCGGACAGCGAATACTCGGGCGTGACGCTTGTAAGTATCAAATTGCCTCTTCCCTCGATATAAGCTACGCTCTTTCCCGCATTTTCGGCATATCCGAAGATATCTTCTACCGCAAGAGGCAACACGGCACGGCTTTCGCCGTCTTGAAAGAACACGCCGTTCGTTATAGGAGGTTGTCCCGTGACAATCGCGGCAAGCGCGACAGGGGAAATCGACAGATGCGTAGAGGCGGCAACGGTCGCGTTTTCATTCAATTTTAATGTGGTAAGCTCTTCATTGAAAACATTTGCTTGTTCCCACGAGAAACCGTCGGGCAAAATAAACATGACTTTTTGGTCTTCGTCAACCGCTTCTTTCATTTCGTAATAGGCGTCTTGTATCAGCGTATCCGTCCCCGTTACAAAGCCGAAAACCGCTTTTGCGCCGTTGCCGCTGTCGCATACCAATTTGCCGTCCTTCCAGTCCAGCAAAGCGCCCGAAGTGTTTTTGGCAATATCGAAGTCTTCAAAATAGACGATATTTTTGCTGCGCCCCGTAAAGCCGCTTACGCTCGGGTCTGCCGCTTTTGTATACTTATCGGCGGCGTTTTCTTTGAAAAGATTGGTTGCCGCAAGCGAAAACAATTTCAGTTTGGCGTTGCCGCGGCTGATATAAGAAGTCTCGGTGGGGGTAAGGACTTTATAGCCTCCTGTCGCATCTTCAGTAGTAACAACGGTGATTTCGGAGATGTCTTTGATTCCTACTACCTTGGGATAGTCGATACCTTTTGCGCAAAGTTTGCCATCCTCATTTTGGTAAAGATAAACCGCGCTTGTCAGCGGATACTGAAGCACCGCACTCACACCGTCCGTTGCCGTAATCATCACTTTATTTTGGGGATACAAAAACTCGATACCTTCAAATACCTCACTCAACTCCCATCCTTCGCCTTGTTTTTCTTCTCCGTCATCATCATAGAGGTATTCGGTTTGTTTTTGTTGCGCAAGGTCTACGCGGACGATATCGCCTTTAATGTCGCCGTCTATTGTCAAATAAATGGGCTCGGCGTTCTTGTTGCATGCCGTAAGTGTTAGCGCAAACAATGCCGTCAGTAAGCAAAATAAGATAAATCTAACCGTTTTCTTGTTCGTTTGCACCATCTGTTATCACCTCGGATTGTTCGGATTGCTCCATATTTTGGACATCTGCATTGCCGCACATAGGTTTACTCTTTATTATCCCCGCTTTTTGCGCTTTGGTATAAGCAAAATAGCCGATTACGCCGCCCAGCGCCCCCGAAAACGCAGCCGCAAGCAGGGTAAACATCAGGGGATAAAAAGACATACGGAAAAACAAAAGGTTGCTTAAATAAGTACCTGTTATATTCGCAAGCGCCGATGCCGCAAGGAAATGCAGAATAGGATAGCCTTTTTTGCGGAAAAAGAAAATGAGTTCGACTGGAAGCGCGGGCAACATATAGGTTAAAATAGTCCATATGCCATGACTTCCGGGGGCGCCTGTTGTAATCATAATAAGCGTCTGGAGCGCGGCAACAAGCAGGGCGGTGCCCCGTCTGTTGGTGAGCGCAACGGCAAGCGGCAACCACATCATGTAGAAGCCGCCCGCAAGCGCGCCGCCGGGGATACCGAGCGGCCCCGTTATCATTCGCACGAGAGTGCCCGCTATGGTCTTGATCGCAATGCTAAGCGCGGTTAGCATCGCAATCAAAATTAAATCGTATAAGGCAAAAGATTTTAGAAAGCCTTTGCCGCGGTTAGGAGTCATCTGTTATTCCGTTTCTAGCGCAAAGATTTGGATAGACAAAACTTTTTTCAGCTTGTTGCGGTAGGTGGCAGGATCGGTATCGCTTAAACCGCTGTACACTCTGGTTGTCCCTTCTTGTACGGTGGCGCCCGCATCAAAGACAATATTGATGTCGGTTTCGCCGTCCACTTCGGCTTTGGTGTACACGCGGCCGCTGTAATCCGCTTCGGCTTCGTCGTCCGAACAAACAAAACCCACTACCGTATATTCTTCTACAAAGGACATCCAAGCTTCGCCAGAACGGTATTTGCCCATCTTGGCAATGATGTCGTCCAGTTTGTATCCATAATAGAGAGTGCCTTTGTTTTCATAGCTAATTAGTAAACTAGATGATAAATCCACAGCAGGATTCTCGTCTATGGTGATTGCTGTTACCACGCTCTCGCCTTCGGGCGTAGAGAG
>JAQVTZ010000026.1 GCA_028699795.1 Clostridia bacterium
TACTTGCCGCCGCCGAGTTATCTAAAAATACGGCGGTTCCCGTTTGGGTGTCATGAATCAAAAATAAGGGTGCTCTTCCCAAAGAGGGACAAACTTCCCCTTTGATATCCCGCGCTTCGGCGGGTAACGCTATCTTCATGTTGCTATATCTCCTTGTCGTTTATGTTGAAATTTCTGCCGTGCATCCGTTTGCCGCAACCCATATTGCCGCAATGACGGCCTCCGCCGTCGCAAAGCAAGTAATCTCCGCCCTCTATAATAAGGGTTTTGCCGTTGATAAGCGCGTCGGCAAGCTTTTTGCGGGCTACCTCATAAATCCCCTGCACCGTTGTGCGGGCGACTTCCATGCGTAACGCGCATTCTTCTTGCTTGAGACCTTCGTAATCAATCAGTCTTATCGTCTCGTATTCGTCTATTGTCATGACCACGGACCCTTGACCCGCGCAGTTGAGCGGGCCAAAGGTATCAATTTGGGGCAGACAACAGATTCTTCTCCATTTTCTGGGTCTTGGCATGTTTATTCACCTTATGAGAACCTCGAAACAGCTTTCGCTATGGCGGGTCTTATCTATTTCCTTTTGTAGTATTGTTTCCGTTTCTTCTGCGCAAAAACTGTCCGAGCCTGCTCCCCAACCCTCTCCCTGTAGAAGGTCTTGGCGTGCCTTGGCAATCGCCTGCGCCGCGGCCCGTAAGGGGTCCTTGTCCATAAGGACCTGTTCCGTCTCGATTGGGCATAATATTCACCTCCACGAATAAGTTTATGACATATGTCAAATATATTATACGCTAATTTTTCCAAAAGTCAACCAAGAAAACGAAATAAAATTACAAATAAGGATAATTAGATTGGGAGTTACAACGATATTTGTACGGTAAAATTAGGGCAAATATTCGTACAATAAAGGTAAAACTGTCCCAAATGGTCTCGGGGTAACAGAGATTCGATTGCAAAAATGATCGGGTTGTGTTATTTTATGTTTATAGGAAAGGAGGTGCTTTATGCAAAACAGGGAAGTTGTAAACGACTCCAAAACCGCAACCTGCCTTTTATGCCTAAGTTCCGCCTTTCTCATTTATCCAATGTACTAACCCGTGTCGCCGTATTGCGGCTTTTTTTATGCTCAAGGAGGTATACCTTATGAACAAAGCGGCCATTCTTATGGGCAGCAAAAACGATTTTTCTGTCGTCAAACCCTGTTACGACACGCTTATTAAGTTCGGGATAGAGGTTGATATCCGCGTGATGTCGGCGCACCGCTCCCCCGATACCGTTGCCGATTTTGCCCGAAACGCCGCCCAAAACGGCTATCAGGTCCTCATTGCCGCGGCAGGCAAAGCCGCCCACCTCGCGGGCGTCGCCGCGGGCCACACCATCTTACCTGTTATCGGGATCCCCGTCAAAAGCTCGACGCTGGACGGGCTCGACAGTCTGCTTTCGGTAGTGCAAATGCCTTCCGGTGTCCCCGTTGCAACCGTGGCGATCAACGGCGCCGAAAACGCCGCCATTCTTGCCGCGCAAATCATGGCGCTTTCGTGCAGGGAGCTTGCCGCAAAGCTAATAAAGTATAAAGCGGAAATGCGGGCAAAAACAACACGCGATAACGCCGCTCTCCAACAAGAACTAGAAAAACAGGAGTAATTATGGCAATCTCTTATAAAGATGCGGGTGTCGATGTCACCCGCGGCTACCACGCGGTAGACCTCATGAAAAAATATGTCCAATCTACTTTTAACCCCAATGTGCTTGGGGACATCGGCAGTTTCGGCGGTCTTTATTCCATCGAAAACTTCTCTTATAAAAAACCCGTATTGGTTGCGGGCACCGACGGCGTGGGTACCAAACTGAAGTACGCTTTCGCGCTTAACAAATTCGATACCGTGGGCATCGATTGCGTCGCGATGTGCGTCAACGATATCGTTTGCCAAGGCGCAAGCCCGTTACTGTTTTTGGATTATATTGCCACAGGCAAGCTCGTTCCCGAACACGCGGCCGAAATCGTCAAAGGCGTTGCCGAAGGCTGCCGTCAAGCGGGATGCGCGCTTATCGGAGGCGAAACCGCCGAAATGCCCGGCTTTTACCCCCAAAACGAGTTCGACCTTGCGGGGTTTTCGGTAGGGATTGCCGACCGCGACAAACTCGTTACGGGGGCATCTATCGTTGCGGGAGACAAGCTTATCGGTATCGCTTCGTCTGGCGCGCACTCCAACGGCTATTCGCTCATTCGCAAACTGTTCGACGCCGAGGATACCGCGCTAATGAACACCTATTGCAAAGCATTGGGCGCGACCTACGGCGAAGCGTTGCTTACACCCACCAAGATTTATGTAAAAACTGTGCTTTCGTTGCTCCAAAAAATGCCCCTTAAGGGGATTGCCCACATCACGGGCGGCGGTTTTATCGAAAATATCCCGCGCTTTTTGCCAGATACCACCAAAACAGGTGTAACCATCGACTTAAACAGCTACGAACTGCCGCCCCTGTTCCGCATCCTCACCGAGAAAGCGTCGCTTACCAAAGAGCAAGCGTACAGTACTTTTAATATGGGCATCGGGCTTGTGATAGCAGTGGACGCTCTACACGCCAAAGAATTGATAAAAGAAGCCGAAGCACTGGGCGAGAAAGCCGTCATAATAGGCGAAGTGACCGATAAGCCCGGCGTGGAGCTGCAGGGATGAAACGGCTTGCCATCTTTGTTTCGGGCGGCGGAACGGATTTTCAGTCTATCATAGACGGTGTCAACGGCAAGACAATCCACGCCGAAATCGTCCTATGCGTGGCATCCAAACAGGGTATTTACGCAATCGAGAGGGCAAAACAACACAACATCCCGTACAAAGTTTTTAATAAAAGCGACTACGCATGCGTTGCGGAAATGTTTGACGAAATCGCCTCCCTTCTCGACCGTCTCGAGGTCGACCTTATCGTGCTTGCGGGCTATCTTACCATTTTGCCGCAACCGTTTGTTGCAAAATACAAAGGGAAAATTATCAACATTCATCCTTCGCTCATCCCCAAGTATTGCGGCGACGGATATTACGGAATAGCTGTGCACCGCGCCGTCATCGAAGCGGGCGAAACCGAATCGGGCGCCACCGTGCATTATGTGGACGAGGGCGTGGATACGGGCAACATCATACGGCAAGAAAAGGTGCCCGTATATCCCGAGGATACCCCCGAAACCCTTGCCGCGCGCGTCCTTGCGCTCGAGCACAAACTTTTGCCCGAGGTCGTCAAACAACTGTGCGCCAACCAAAAGAACACGAACGGAAGCCGTTTAGAGTTTCCCAAAATAGAAATTGAAAGAAGGAAGGAAAGAACATGAAAAGAGCGTTACTGAGTGTATCGGACAAAACGGGAATCGTCGAGTTTGCAAAAGAGCTGGAAAAACTGGAGTACGAAATCGTATCGACGGGAGGCACCTTCTCGGCATTGCAAAAAGCAGGCGTCAAGGTGGTCAACATCTCGGAGATTACAGGATTTCCCGAATGTCTGGACGGCCGCGTCAAAACCCTGCACCCCGTCGTGCATGCGGGTATCCTTGCGATGCGGGGCAATCCCGACCACATGAAACAAATACGACAGCTGGGGATTACGCCCATCGATGTCGTTGCCATCAATCTTTATCCTTTTAAGGCAACCATCGAAAAACCGGGGGTCGAGCTGCAAGAGGCAATCGAAAATATCGATATCGGCGGCCCTACGATGCTACGCAGCGCAGCCAAAAACTATCAGGATGTCTATGTTGTATGTGATGCCGCAGACTACGCTCTTGTGATAGACGAGTTGAAGAGCGGCGCGCCTTCCAAAGAGACGAGATTCCGCCTGATGTACAAAGTGTTCCAGCATACGGCGGTTTACGATACGCTGATTTCCACCTATCTAAGACAACAAATGGGACTCACCTTTCCCGACCAGATCACCTTCGCTTACGAAAAAAAGCAGGATCTCCGTTACGGCGAAAATCCCTCTCAAAAAGCCGCTTTTTATAAAGAGTGTTTCCGCTATCCGGGCTCTCTGGTCGAGGCGGAGCAGTTGATGGGCAAAGAGCTTTCTTATAACAACATCAACGATACCAACGGCGCGCTCGATCTCTTAAGAGAGTTCGACGGGCCCGCCGTCATTGCCGTCAAGCACGCCAACCCCTGCGGCGCGGGCATTGCGGCAACCGTCTACGAGGCATACCTTGCGGCATATAACGCCGACCCCGTATCGATTTTTGGAGGGATTGTGGCAACTAACTGCAAAGTGGACGCCGCGACCGCGGCCGAAATGGTCAAAACCTTTTTAGAAATCGTCGTGGCGCCCGATTTCGACGAGGAAGCCGTTCAAATCTTTGCCGAAAAACGCAAAAACGCAAGACTTCTAAAGTTGCCCTCCATTAACGCGCCCATCAAAGAGGGCACTTTCGACATGAAAAAGGTCGTGGGTGGCTTGCTGGTACAAGACTACGACGCAACCTTGTTCGACGAGGCAGAGTTTCAGGTCGTCACCAAAACACAACCCACCGCCGAACAAATCAAAGCAATGATTTTTGGCTATAAGGTGGTTAAGCATACCAAGTCCAACGCGATTGTGGTCTCCAATGCGGTTTCAACACTCGGCGTGGGCATGGGGCAAACCAACCGCATCCAAGCCGCAGAGCTTGCCCTGCAGCACGCAGGCGAAAAAGCAAAGGGCGCTATCCTTGCTTCAGACGCCTTCTTCCCGTTCCCTGACTGTGTTGAAGAAGCCGCAAAATACGGGATTTCGGCAATCATTCAGCCGGGCGGCTCGGTCAACGACAAATTGTCGATAGAAGCCTGCGACAAAGCGGGGATTGCGATGGTGTTTTGCGGCAAACGCCACTTCAAACACTAATATGGATATTTTCGTTATCGGCGGCGGCGGCCGCGAACACGCAATAGTACACGCGCTCAACCAAAGCAAACGGGTAGAAAAAGTCTATTGCGCGCCCTCTAACGCGGGGATTAACACCGAGGCGGAAGGCGTCCCTCTCGCCGTTTCGGATTTTGAAGGAATTCTACATTTTCTTGCCACTCACCCGAATATCGGCTTGACCGTTGTCGCTCCCGACAATCCTCTGGCGGACGGATTGGTCAACGAACTGGAAGCAAAAGGATTTCGCGCCTTCGGACCTCGCGCCGAAGCGGCAATCATTGAGGCAAGCAAAAAGTTTGCCAAGCAACTGATGAAAGACAACCATATTCCAACAGCGGCGTATGAGTCCTTTACCGATTACGGCAAAGCGTTGGCGTATGTCGAGAGCGCCCCCTATCCCCTTGTAGTCAAAGCGGACGGGCTCGCTTACGGAAAAGGCGTCGTAATTTGCAACCATTTCGACGAAGCCGCGCGCGCTTTGGATGACATCATGCGCCGCGATGTGTTCGGCAACCGCAACCCCTGTGTGGTAATAGAAGAGTTTCTTTGCGGCAGAGAAGTATCCGTGCTTGCTTTTACCGACGGCAAAACCGTTAAGACTATGCCGAGTTCTCAAGACCATAAAAGAGCATACGACGGGGATAAGGGTCCCAATACGGGCGGTATGGGAGCCTTTTGTCCCAGTCCTTACTACACCAAAGAAATGGACGCCTATGCCAAGGAAGCGATTTTTCTCCCCACCGTACAGGCAATGGCGGCAATGGGACGAAAGTTTAAAGGCGTATTGTATTTTGGTTTAATTATGTGTGCGGACGGCTTGAAGGTGCTGGAATATAACGCGCGGTTCGGCGACCCCGAAACGCAAGCCGTGCTATCCCTATTAAAGACCGATTTATTGGATATCTTTGAAGCCGTCATCGATGAACGGCTAGACGAAATCAATATTGAATGGAGCAACCAAACCGCGGTAACCGTCGTGTATGCCTCGGGAGGCTATCCCGGCAGCTATGCCAAAGGCAAAGCAGTGCGAATAGCCGATACGGGCGATTGTTTTGTTTACCATGCGGGCACCGCCGTAAAGGACGGTAACCTCGTGACCAACGGTGGCAGGGTGCTTGCCGTTACCGCAAGGGGCAACAATCTTTCGGACGCCCGAACCAAAGCATACGCCGCAATCGAGCATGTCCGCATCGAGGACGGATTTTACAGAAAAGACATAGGGACAATATAATGGAAATCAAACGCATTTTTGTAGAGAAAAAAGAAGGCTTCGACATTCCCGCAAAAAGGATACTGGGAGACATCACCGGCGTGCTTAAACTTGCCGCAACGGACCTCCGCTTATTCTTACGCTACGATATCGCGGGGATAGACGATGCGGATTTTGCGCATGCCGTCACCAATGTGTTCAGCGAGCCTCCCTGCGATAGCGTCTACGAGGAGATTTTACCCGACCTTACGGGGTATGCCGTATTTGGGGTGGAATATTTGCCGGGGCAGTACGACCAACGAGCCGACAGCGCAGAGCAATGTGTCGAACTTTTGCTGCACAAAAGCCGCCCGAGGGTGAAAACCGCCACGGTATACGCCGTAAAAGGCGTCGACGCAAACGGGCTTGCCGCCATCCAAAAATATCTTATCAATCCTACCGACAGCAGACTTTGTGGTATGATTAAGCCGCTTACTCTGGAATTCAAAGCAAGCGCCCCCGCAAGCGTCATCTATCTAGACGGATTTTGCGATTTTTCACAAAAAGAACTGCAAGATTTCCACACAGAGCGCGGGTTTGCAATGAGCCTTGCCGACCTTACTTTCGTGCAAAGTTACTTTAAAACGGAACACCGCGCCCCCTCCGAAACCGAACTGAAAGTGATTGACACCTATTGGAGCGACCATTGCAGGCACACCACCTTTCTTACTGAATTAAAAAACATCGACTTCAGCGATAACGACGAAGTAAAAGAGGGTTACGCGCTTTACAACAGACTGTTCCAAGAGATTTATAAGGGCAGAGCGGATAAATACCTATGCCTGATGGACATTGCGACCATCGGCGCGAAAGCCTTAAAACGCGAAGGATTTTTAAAAGATTTGGACGAAAGCGACGAAATCAACGCTTGCTCTATTAAAATCAAGGCTTGCGTCAACGGAAAAACCGAAGATTGGCTCGTAATGTTCAAAAACGAAACGCACAATCATCCCACCGAAATTGAACCGTTCGGCGGCGCGGCAACTTGCCTCGGCGGCGCAATCAGAGACCCGCTTTCGGGTAGAGTCTATGTTTACCAATCTATGAGAATTACGGGGGCGGGAGATATTTTTGCCGACATCAAAGACACCCTACCCGGCAAACTTCCCCAGCGCGTCATCTCTAAAACGGCGGCCGCGGGGTTCAGCAGTTACGGCAACCAAATCGGCCTTGCCACGGGCATTGTGCACGAAATTTACCACCCGGGTTATGTCGCCAAACGGTTGGAAACGGGCTTTGTGGTCGGCGCGGCGCCGGCAACGAATGTCGTACGCGCAAAACCCGCAAGCGGCGATGTCGTTATCTTATTGGGCGGCGAAACCGGTCGGGACGGTTGCGGCGGCGCGACGGGCTCTTCCAAAGCGCATAACCAAGAGAGCGTCAATACTTGCGGCGCCGAAGTGCAAAAGGGCAATCCGCTTACCGAGCGAAAATTGCAACGCTTTTTCCGCAACGCCGACGCAACCAGACTAATCAAAAAATGCAACGATTTCGGCGCGGGCGGCGTATCGGTGGCAATCGGCGAATTAAGCGACGGTTTGGATATCGATTTGGATAAAATCCCAAAAAAATATGCGGGACTTTCGGTAACCGAACTAGCGATATCAGAATCCCAAGAGCGCATGGCTGTTGTTGTTGCCGCGAAGGATGTCCCTCGATTTTTGTCTTTGGTACGCGTCGAAAATTTGGATGCAACTCCTGTCGCCACAGTGACCGATTTCGGAAAATTGCGCATGTTCTCGGGCGGAAAAGCGGTCGTCGATATCAAAAGGAGCTTTTTGGATACCAATGGTGTCAAACAAACGGCGGATGTCCAATGCCGAAGCTTTGTAAAAAATAGATTGTTCGAGGTGTACTCCGAACGCGTAAAAGAAGCGATTGCAAGGAGCGATTTCCAGACTGCGACAGAAGAAATTCTCAAAGATAAAAATGTAATGCTCCAAAAGGGGCTTGGCGAAATGTTCGACTCTACGATTGGCGCGGCAACCGTGCTGATGCCCTTTGGCGGAACGCATCAACTTACCCCTTCTATCAATATGGCGGCAAAACTTCCCGTCATAAGCGGCGATACAAGCACGGCGACGATAGCCTCTTGGGGCTTTTGTCCCTCCCTCACCGATGCCAATCCCTATGTGGGCGGCGTATATGCCGTGCTTTGCTCGGTAGTAAAACTTGTCGCAGGCGGGGCAGACCCTACAAAAATCCGTCTTACCTTACAAGAATTTTTCAAACGCTTAGACGGCAATCCCGAACGGTTTGGTGAGCCGTTTGCCGCGCTTTTGGGCGCTCTATACGCCCAGTATGCGCTTAAAACACCTGCCATCGGCGGTAAAGACAGCATGAGCGGCAGTTTCGAAAAGCTCGATGTTCCCAACACACTAGTTTCGTTTGCGCTCTCAACCATCGATGCCGATTGTGTGCTGACCAATGTGTTTCAAGCGGGAGACAAACTATACCGTTTGCCGCTTTCTACCTCGCTTCTTCCGGACTTTTCTTATGTCAATAAAGCGTTGGACGCGTTTTGCCGCGCGGCAGCGCAAGGCCTCGTGAAGCGCGCGACCGTAGTCGAAACAGGCGGCGCGGTTGCCGCGGCAGTTAAAAGCTGTCTCGGCAATAAGCTGGGGCTCAAACTTAACGGTCTTAACAAA
Organism: Clostridia bacterium; assembly: GCA_028699795.1. GTDB lineage: Bacteria > Bacillota > Clostridia > Christensenellales > DTU072 > Firm-09. Next base: position 8,777 of record JAQVTZ010000026.1, read on the forward strand.
TCGCTGTACGAAGCCCGTCTAGGCGATATCGTTTTTGCCGCAGAAGACATCACTTGTTATGATGGTTTTGACGGTCTTATTGTCGAACCTTTGGGTGAAACGAACGAAAGCGGCCTCATCACCGCGCAGGGCTTGTCCCTTACAATAGACAAAGCCCTCGAACTTTTAAGCGGCTTTACTTGCGTCTATCCTACTGAAAAAGCAGTTTCGGGCAAGGTAACCACGCTCTCTTCCCAAGCAAAGTTTATCCCTTTGGCAAAAAAAGCGCATATCGCAAAGCCGCGCGTTTTGATTCCGGTATTCCCCGGCACCAACTGTGAAGTGGACACGGCGCGCCGTTTCGAAGCAGAGGGCGCGATTCCCGAAATTTTCGTCATCCAAAACGGCAACTCCAACGAAATTGCCGAAAGCGTGCGCGCAATCGCATCTAAGGTCCGCGAAAGTCAAATTCTTGCTTTCCCGGGCGGTTTCAGCGGCGGGGACGAACCCGACGGCAGCGGTAAATTTATTGCTGCGACCTTCCGCAACCCGTTTATCGCCGAAGCAGTGGAGGAAATGCTCTACACGAGAGACGGCCTTGCTTTGGGTATCTGCAACGGGTTTCAGGCTCTCATTAAATTAGGGCTTTTGCCCTACGGCAAAATTATCGCGCTCGGCGAGTCCTCTCCCACACTTACTTTTAATCGTATCAACCGTCATGTTTCGACGATTTCGCGTATTCGCATTGCGACAACGGCTTCGCCTTGGCTATCTTCCTTTCAGGTTGGCGATGTCTTTGCGGTGCCTGTTTCCCACGGCGAAGGCAGGTTTGTCGCAAACGAAAGCGAGCTTGCGGATATTCTAAAGAACAATCAGATCGCCACGCAATATGTGGATTTACTAGGCAATGCGACGATGGTATCGCCGCACAACCCCAACGGCAGCCTGTATGCGGTAGAAGGATTGATTTCTCCCGACGGCAGAATTCTAGGCAAAATGGGGCATAGCGAGCGCTACGCGAAAAACCTTTACAAAAACATTGGCGAACCCTTTGATATGAACCTTTTCGCAAGCGGTATAAAATATTATAATTAGAACTTCTGAATAGCGTGACTTAAAAGCAGAAAAGTTTTCTTGCGAGCATTGTAATAAAATGATAGATATGTTAAAATGACACCATACTTGAAAGAGGGGCTGTATGGAAAAAATACTGAACTTCAGAGATTTGGGCGGTATCGAGACCGCAGACGGCAGAAAGGTCAAAAAGGGTTTATTCTTCCGTTGCGCGATGTTGGAAGAAGCAAGCGCGAACGATGTCGAAATGCTAAAAAGTTTGGGCATCAAACTTGTTTTTGATTATCGCAACCCCGAAGAAGTCCCCGAAGCGGGTGGATATCCCTACCACGAAATCGGCGCGAAACGGCTATCTTTTACGATGCTCAAAGGCAAAGACAAACTTTACCGCCTGCAAAAACAGCACAACATCACAAGGATATTCTCCAAAGTCTCTTTGGACGATATCAAAGCGACTTACCGCAATCTTCCGTTCGGCAACGAAGGATACCAAAGAATGGTGCAGGCCCTCGTAGACGAAGAAGTGCCTTTTATCCAGCATTGCACGGCAGGAAAAGACCGCACGGGCGTCGGTACCGCCATTCTGTTGGGCATTTTGGGGGTGGATTTCGACAACATTGTCAAAGATTACCTCGTCAGCATCCAAATCGAAAACGAAATCAAAAAAAGAGCCGCAACGCAAATCCCCAAAATACTAAGCAAATGGTTGTATAAAAAATTCGGCCTGTTGTTTCGTGTCGAAAAAGCGTTGCTGGAAGCCGCTTTAGAAGAAATTCTCAAGCGTTACGGTGACCTCGAAAGTTATGCCCTCAACGAATTCGGCTTAGATGGCAAAAAAATTGGCGAGTTGCGCGCAAAGTATACGGAGTAAGAATTAGGAATTTCTTTAGAATTCCTGCTTGTATCCCGCAACCACCATGACACCCTAGAGCAATCGTGAGGTGTCTTTTTTTAACTGTTTGTATCTTTTTACATAAATCTATCGGCTCTATCCATAATAAAGTTGGTGGCTGTATGAAAATTGGAATCCCGAGAGGTTTACTGTACTACTTATATTTCCCGTTATGGGATACTTTTTTTAAGGAACTGGGAGCCGATGTTGTTATATCGGCAAAATCTAACAAGGCTATTTTGACAAACGGCGCAAAGATTTGCGCTAGTGACGCATGCATCCCTTTAAAGCTGTTTCACGGCCATGTTTTAGACCTTGCAAACAAGGTGGACGCCATTTTTGTACCGCGACTAAAAAGCGTTGCCCATGGGGAATATATCTGCCCCAAGTTTTGCGGATTGCCCGATATGGTAAGATACTCCGCGCCGTCCTTGCCGCGCATTATTGATACCGAAGTTAATATTCGCAAAAAGAGCGGCAAGCTGAAACAATCTTTCGAAGAAGTCGGCAAGCTTTTGACCTCCGACAAAAAAAAGATAGTCCATGCGGCGGAAAAGGCGTTGTTCCAAAATGCGATTTTTCGCGGACAAATGCTGAACGGTTATCTAGCTTCGGACTTATTGCAAAACAGAATGATGAAAAAACAGGTATTCCAAGGCATCACCGTCGCTGTTTTAGGGCATGTTTACAATGTATACGACAATTTTATCAATATGAACCTGTTTAAAAAAATGTACGATTGCGGAATAAACGCAGTAACGCCTGAAATGATTTCGGACACCGTGACGGACCGCTATGCCGCCGAGATGCCCAAAAAGATATTTTGGACTTTTTCGCGTAAATTGATAGGCGCCGCCAAATATTGGGCAGACAGCGACGAAATAGACGGAGTGATTTATATCATGTCGTTCGGATGCGGCATCGATTCGTTTACGGCGGACTTGTGCGAAAGAATCTTTAAGAAGAAAGGCATCCCTTTCTACATCATCGTGATAGACGAGCACTCGGGAGAAGGCGGTTTTGAAACGCGTTTTGAGGCTTTTGCAGACATGTTAAAACGGAGGAAACGGAATGAAAGTGACTTTTCCGCATATGGGGAACATTCACCTATTGATCAAAACGCTCTTTGACGAACTGGATGTCGATTATGTGATACCGCCCAAGTGCAGCAAGCGCACGCTGGAACTCGGCTCGAAGTATACGCCCGAAATGGCGTGCATTCCGCTAAAAATCAACATGGGCAATTTTTTGGAAGGAATTGAACGCGGAGCGGATACCATTGTAATTACGGGAGGCGCGGGTCCCTGCCGATTCGGCTATTATGCCGAGATGCACAGGCAAATTCTAGCCGACCTCGGCAAAGATGTAGAAATCATCACAATTGAATTGAACGAAAACGGAATTGGTGAGCTTATCGCGAAACTCAGAAAATTGTTTCCGAAGAAAACGCTTGCTACCATAGCGAAAGGCTTTTTTGACGGATTCAAGGCCATAAAACAAACCGATGCGTTGGAACAATACTCTTTTTATGTGCGACCGCGTGAACTTCAAAAAGGCGCAACCGACCAAATTATGAAACAGTTCGAAAGCGAAGCAATGTGCGCCAAAGGACGGGATATTTTTAAGGCAATAAAGCTTGCAAAAGACAAGCTTTCGGAAGTCAAACGCGACCCCGATTGTCGTCCCCTAAAAGTGGGTATCGTGGGGGAAATTTATACGCTCATCGAGCCGCTCACCAATATGAATATCGAGCCGATTTTGGGCAACATGGGCATCGAAGTGGATCGCTCGCTTACCATTAGCGAATGGATTAAAGAGCATATCATAAAAGGCGGATTAAAATTGAAAAAAGAAAACGACTTTGTCAAAGCCGCCTGTCCGTATATTAAAACAATGATTGGCGGACACGCGCAAGAAACCGTAGGGCATACCGTGCTGTACGCGCAAAAAGGGTTTGACGGCGTGGTGGAGATTTATCCGCTGACCTGTATGCCCGAAATCGTCGCCAACAGCATTCTGCCCGAGGTGGCAAAGGATTTTGACATCCCCGTGCTGACTTTGGTCATGGACGAAATTACGGGCGAGGCGGGATATCGAACACGCATCGATGCCTTTGCCGATATGCTATACAGGAGAAGGGAGAACAAGCGAAATGAACTCGTATTATCTGGGAATTGATGTAGGCTCGGTATCAACCAATCTCGTGTTGATTGACGACAATAAAAAAATAACGAAGAAACGATATCTGCGCACAATGGGACAGCCCATCAAGACCCTGAAAGAAGGAATGGATGCGTTACAAACCGACATGGGCGATATTGAAATTGTCGGCGCAGGAACAACGGGCAGTGGCAGACAGCTTGCCGCCGTGATGGTAGGCGCAGATATCGTAAAAAACGAAATTACCGCGCACGCGGTCGCCGCTTTGGAAGTCAACCCCGAAGTCAAGACCGTACTAGAAATCGGCGGACAGGACTCCAAAATTATTTTGCTTCGTAACGGTATCGTCAACGATTTTGCAATGAATACCGTTTGCGCGGCAGGCACAGGCTCCTTTTTGGACAGGCAGGCCGCGCGGCTCAATATCCCTATTGAAGAGTTTGGCGCTTATGCGCTTCGCTCTACCATGTCGGTGCGGATTGCGGGAAGATGCGCGGTGTTTGCCGAAAGCGACATGATTCACAAACAGCAAACAGGGCAAAGAGTGGAAGACATTATCAACGGTCTTTGCGAGGCTTTGGTACGAAACTACCTCAACAATCTTGCAAAAGGCAAAAATATCGAAGCGCCCATTATGTTTCAAGGCGGCGTTGCCGCAAATGTTGGAATCGTAAAAGCTTTTGAAAGGGAGCTTAAAACCAATATTCTGGTACCCCAATACTACGATGTGATGGGCGCATACGGCGCGGCGCTGCTTGCGCGTGAAGAGGTCAAAGCAAACCATCGAACTAAGTTCGCGGGCTTTCATGCGGTGGCGCATGAGTT
>JAQVTZ010000190.1 GCA_028699795.1 Clostridia bacterium
GATATATAATCTATCCATATTTGTAATTTGTACATTGTAATTTGTAATTTGAGTCATGCTTAAAAATAACTCTTTATCTTTTTTTCCCATTGCTCGATTGCGTGAAGGTCGTAGGTTTCGGGAATGGCAAGCGCGTCTTTTTTGGCTTTTTTGGATTTATCTATGGTTGCTTTGAGGTTTAGCAACAAGCCAATACGGGGGAAGGCGCATTTGATTTTATTTAATATTACACCAAAACTAAGGGAAATATCGGTACCGCTGGCGCCGTTTTTTAGGTCCTGTTGGCTGATGACGCCTTTAGAAAGCAAGAAATCGAGGTCGCGGGCATCGGCAGACAGCATCCAACGCTTCAATAAATCCGCGCCCGTGTGCGTATAGCCAACTTTTTTATAATAGGCGACCTGATAGCGCCAAAGTGTTTCGGGAGAAGCATTGCCTGCTTTGATGACGGCATCGGCAAGCAGAGAGGCGGCAATCATCGAGTTTGCCATGCCCGATCCCATCATGGGGATGGTCATAAATGCCGAGTCACCCAAAAGCGCATAGCCTTTGCCTGTCAGCCTTAGGGCAGGATGCCGTACGGGTATCGCATGGATACCGCCGCCGCGCACAACCTCGTCCGAGATAATCGGGTTGGATTGCTTCAACTTTTGGTAAGCGTTATCAAAAATTTCTTTGGGCAATTCCCCGATTCTGCCAATAAGGATATTCACCGTACCGGAAGGGTCCAACACACACCAAGAGATACCTTCTTCGCCGATGTGCTTGAGGTAAACCTTGTTGGTATATTGGGGGTCGGGCGAGCCTTCGGCACGCTTATGGAACGCTCTGTAGGCAAAAAATACTTCGTTTTTGGCGGGATTCTTTTCGATTTTGTAAGAATCGGGCAGAGATTCCCTCAATTTAGAAAATACCCCCGAATTATCGATTACCAAATCCGCATACAGCTTTTCGCCGCCTGCGATAACGCCTTTTACTTCGCCTTGTTCGACAAGAAGTGCCTCCGCCTCTGTTCCAAATTGAATTTTTGCATAGCGCTCCGCCCTCTCGACATACAGATGCGCAAGGGCGCGCCGTTCCATGGAATAGTCACGGGTTTCCTCTGGCAGGTCGACAAACACCTCGGTTTTTTCGTCGGGTGTGACAAAGGTCCAACAACCTTTGGTAAAAAAATGTTTTGCTTCGGGTAAGGGGAGTTTGAGCTCCGTAAAAATGTCACGGCTGATGTCGTCATGCCAGTCGTATGTCAAATTTTCTTTTTCGCATTTTTCTAGCACGCTAACTTCGTGTCCGTTTCTTCCCAATATTTCCGCGGCGACCAATCCGCCCAGTCCCGCGCCAATTACAATTATTTTCATCGTAAAATCCTCCCAATTTTAATTGAATTATAAAGTATACGCCCGTTTTTGTCAATGCTTGATAAAATATGATATAATTATCTATAAAGAATAAGCTATCATAGCATATGATAATGAGTCTGGAGAAATAACAACAGAGTCTAGAATAACGCATTAGAGAGCGCGGTATGAAATGGATTAAAAAAGTGTTTATTAAAGATTATAATAATACGACGGACACGACGGTGCGTGTGCGTTACGGCATGACGGCGAGGATATTCGGCATTGTCTCCAACTTCGTACTGTTTGCTTTCAAACTGGCGGTAGGTCTTTTGGGCGGAAGTATCACAATTATAGCTGACGCCGTCAATAACCTTTCGGATGCGGGTTCTTCCGTTGTTACGGTAATAGGATTCAAACTTTCTAAGCGTCCCGCCGACCGAGAGCATCCTTATGGCCATGCGAGATACGAATACATCACGGCATTGCTTGTGGCGTTTTTTGTGCTCACTATTGGAGTGATGCTTGCCAAAAGTTCTATTGAAAAAATCATCACGCCCACCGTTGTCACGGTAAGCGTGTTTACCTATATCGTGTTGGGCGCATCTGTTATCGCAAAACTCTTCCAAATGCTTTTATATAAGGATTTTGGCAAAGCAATCAAGTCCGACGCGTTGCGCGCGGCAGGCATGGACAGCCGCAACGATAGTATTGCAACTACCGCCGTTATTGTATCTTCCATTATTATAAGTGAAACGGGTGTCAATGTGGATGCTTATTTCGGGTTGGCGGTATCGTTGTTTATTATGGTGTCGGCAATCAAGTTAATGAAAGACACCGTCAATCCGCTTTTGGGCACGATGCCCGACAAACAGCTTGTCGCCGATATCAAAAGCAAATTGCTCTCTTATGACGGTGTGTTGGGTATTCATGACCTTATGGTGCATAGCTATGGTGAAGGTTGTTTTTTTGCCACCGTGCATGTCGAAGTGGATGCCAAAATGGATATTATGGTAAGCCATGACCTTATGGACAATATCGAAAGAGAGTTCGAAGAAGAAAAGGGGATTAAATTATCTATCCATATGGACCCTGTTGAACGAGACAACGAGGAAGTGAACACATTAAAAGAACAGGTGCTTGATGCGCTGATTGCATTGGACAACCGCTTGAGTCTGCACGACTTCAGAGTTGTAAAGGGCGTATCGCACACCAATATTCTGTTTGATGTTGTCTTGCCATTCGATTGCAAGCTTACACAGCAAGAAATCGAGTCTTGCGCAAGATCTGCAGTGCCCGATATGCAACAAAAAGTGTATCTAATCATCGGTTTGGACAGGGTTTATGTGTAATAAGAGGCAAATTCCTTATACATAAAAAAAGTCAAATGTGAATCTTTTTTGGTTATTTTGGCGTAATTTACTTTTTATTTACATTTTTCAAAAGGTTTTTATAGAAAAATTGTTGACAGCGTGGGCAAGTGCAAATATAATGTTAGTATAGTGATAAGAGCAAAACTACCGAAAGGTAGTGACGCAAAGCTAAAGGGCCTTAAAAGGTAGCCAGTTGCCACAATAACAATTTTTGTTATAGTGGCATTTTTAATTTAAGGAAAGATATGATTGTAAAAAAGCTACTAAAATCTTGGCCCAGACGGTTGCTTTTGCTAAGGATATCTAAGTTCGCAATAGCTATCACTTTGGCATTATCGATAATCGTGGTCGGGTTAAGCATCTATATGAATAATGTCGGTAACTTTGTTATCAGCATCGAAAAGACCGAAAGATTGTCGATCTCCCTTAGCGAGAACAACGACTTTATCTCTAACGCGTCCTCTCTGCTGTACGCCAAAGGGATGTCCGATGTCACTCATGCAACCTACGCCAACATTCCTACGGATATTGACAATTTAGGATACGGAGGCCATAACGACGAAGCCGATAAGCGTTACTCTGCCTATACTTTCTTCCTCAAAAACACTTCGCCTATCGATGTCAGCTATTCGATGTCTATCCAAATCAACCAGCTCTACAAAAATGTAGACGGCGCGGTGCGGGTGATGGTAAT
>JAQVTZ010000027.1:0-4941 GCA_028699795.1 Clostridia bacterium
GGGTATCCAGCGCGATATGTATCCCTTGCGCGCGCAATTTTGCCCCTACCTCACAAAGAAATTCGGCCTGCATCAGTGGTTCTCCACCCGAAAAGGTAACGCCGCCGCCGCCTCGAAAATAGGGCTTGTATCGGAGAATCATTGTAACAAGCTCGTCCGCTTCGTAGGGTTTGCCCTGTTTCCATGTGTCGGGATTATGACAATAGGCGCAGCGCAGATTGCATCCGCTCAAAAAGGCGGCAAAGCGTATTCCTGGCCCCTCCATTGTTGCAAAACTTTCGTATGAAGTGATGTATCCTACCATTTAAATCCCGCTTTTTTAAATTCGTACTACGCGTTAAATCCTGCTGTGAAAAGTACGGTTGATAACTTCTTGCTGTTGGCTCTTGTTCAGCTTATTAAAGTTGACGGCGTAACCACTGACGCGTATCGTGAGGTTGGGGTATTTTTCGGGATGATCCATGGCATCCACCAGTTTCTCGCGGTTCAAGACATTGACATTGAGGTGGTGGGCTTGTTGCGAAAAATAACCGTCCATAAGCGCGACCAATCTTGTCTTTCTCTCTTCTTCGTCTTCGCCCAGCACATCGGGCGTAACCGAAAAGGTATTGGAAATACCGTCGCGGCAACAGCCATAATTGAGTTTGGCAACCGAATTAAGCGATGCGACCGCGCCGCAACAGTCTCTGCCGTGCATGGGGTTCGCGCCCGGGGCAAACGGCTCACCCAGCTTGCGTCCGTCTGGGGTGGAGCCCGTCTTTTTGCCGTATACGACATTGGAAGTTATGGTGAGCACAGATAGCGTATGTTGCGCGTTGCGGTATGTCTTGGTCCGCTTGAGCTTTTTATAGAAGTCTTCGACGATCCACTCCGCAATACTATCGACGCGATCGTCGTCGTTGCCATATTTGGGGAAGTCGCCTTCGGTGATAAAATCGGTGATTATTCCTTGGTCGTTTACGACAGGTGTCACCGAAGCATATTTGATTGCGCTCAAACTGTCTGCAAGCACGCTAAGACCGCAAATGCCGAACGCCATCACGCGGCCGACCTCGGTGTCGTGCAGGCTCATCATCAGCCTTTCGTAGGCATACTTGTCGTGCATATAATGGATGACATTGAGCGTATTGACATAGAGTCGCGCCATCCAACTAGAATACTTGTCATAAACCTTCATGACTTCGTTATAATCGAGTTTGCTGCTGGTAAAAGTTTTGCCTTTGGGCCCTACCTGCTCGCCATTGATTTCGTCGCGGCCGCCGTTGAGCGCCATAAGTAATACCTTGGCGATATTGCATCTTGCGCCGAAATACTGCATCTGCTTGCCCGTTCGCATAGCAGAGACACAACAGGCGATTGAATAGTCGTCGCCGTATACGGGACGCATAACATCGTCGTTTTCGTATTGAATCGAATCGGTATCGATGCTGACCTTGGCGCAAAACCTTTTATATGATTCGGGTAGTTTTTCGCTGTAAAGCACCGTTATGTTGGGCTCGGCGGAAGGGTTGAGATTATACAAAGTTTGCAACACCCTGTAAGAGCTTTTTGTGACCATGTGCGCGCCGTCCTCGGTAATGCCCGCTTCCGCCATCGTCACCCAAACGGGGTCGCCTGCGAATAAATCGTTATAAGCGGCAGACCTGAGATGCCTCACCAGACGCAATTTAATAATTAAATCGTCTATGAGCTCTTGTGCGCCGCGCTCGTCCAGCAAACCGTTATCGATATCGCGTTGAATATAGATATCCAAAAAGTCCGTGATGCGCCCGATCGAGTTTGCCGCGCCGTTTTGCTCTTTGACTGCGCCGAGATAGGCGTAATAAAGCCATTGCACGGCTTCGCGCGCGTTTTCGGCAGGACGGGAAATATCGTCGCCGTAATCTTGCGCCATCTTTTTGAGTTGGTCCATAAACTCGAGCTGCTTAAAAAGGTCTTCGGACATGCGAATGTTCTGCTCGCTCATGTTTCGTCTGCCGTAGCGCGCTTTGTCTTTCTTTTTTTGCGCGATGAGGTAATCCATGCCGTACAGCGCAACACGGCGATAGTCGCCGATAATACGACCTCTGCCGTAAGCGTCGGGAAGCCCTGTTACGATACCCGTATGGCGAACCTTTTTCATTTCGTCGGTGTACACGCGGAACACACCGTCGTTATGGGTTGTCCTGTAACGGAACGAACTGACCAATCTCTTATCTAGCGTATAGCCGTACTCTTCGCAGCTTTTTTCGCTGAGGCGAATCCCACCGAAGGGATTGACTGCCCTTTTAAGAGGCTTATCGGTTTGGAGTCCTTTAATGATTTCGAGTTTTTTATCTACATAGCCGGGAGGAAAACTTAAAAGGGAGGAGATATGCGTACAATCGATTTCGAGCACGCCACCCGCGGCTTGCTCTTTTTGCAGCAGCTTATACACTTTGGAAAACAGCTTATTGGTACGGTCAGTAGGGCCTTGCAAAAAGCTTTCGTCGCCGTCGTAAGGTGTATAATTTTTGCGGATGAAATCCCGCACATCGATTTTGGTTGTCCATGCGCCTTCGCAAAATCCTTGCCACGCCTTGTTCATGACCGCCTCCCGTTTAATAGTTGTAAAAGTAAGAATATTTTGCCATCCTTTACAGTCTAAATTGTATCACAAATTAAATTATTTGTAAAACAGAAAGCAATCATACCTCACGCATAAAAATAACTTTACATCGGTTTGTTTTTCGGCTAAAATGTCTTCGATATGAATGTAACTATTTTATTGCAAACAACCTCGGGGTTATCGCGCCGCTACCGCGAATTAAATACGCTGATTGCAGCACCCGAAATTATCGCGGACAACCGTTTGTACCGCCGTCTTGTGCTGGAACGGGCGGAACTGGAGGACGCTGCGCTTTGCAGAGAAGAATTAAAGAAAAAGGTATCTGAATTAACTATTTTGGAAACCGAAAACGATAAAGATAACGAAATGCAAAAACTACTTCTCGCAGAAATTGAGCAATTGCGCGCACAAATCAACACGCTCGCGGAACGGTTAAATCTGCTTATTAAACCAACCGACACCGAAGATAACGCGCTTGTCGAGATCAAAGCGGAAAATGGCGATGCCCAAGCGCGTTTTGGCGAAGAACTTGTAAAAATGTACCGCGCGGCGGCTTTTGCCAACGGATGGGCCATCGAAGAAGAAACTCTTTCCAACACTACGGGAGACGGCATAAAAAAGGCGACTTTGCTATTTTCGGGGATGGGCGCCTATAACCGGTTTGCCTCCGAAAATGGTATCCACAGGGCATCGGGGCTTACAAACGGCAAATATTCCTTTGCGCAAGCCACCGTAGTTGTCCTAAGATATCTGCCCTATACGCCGCAAGAAATTGCGGAAAAAGATTTGCGAATCGACCTCTACCACAGCGGCGGCGCAGGCGGACAAAATGTCAACAAAGTAGAAACCGCCGTGCGGATTACACATATCCCCACGGGGATTACTGCGGCCTGCCAAGACGAAAGATCGCAACTAAAAAACAAAAAACGCGCATTAGACATCTTAGGAAAAAAATTGGAAGTCTACTATAAAAAACAAAAAGAGGTTGCGCTTTCGCGTGAACGAAAAGAAAAGCTTGCCGAAGCGCGTAGAAACGATAAGATGCGCACCTATGACTATATCACAGGGGAAATCACCGACCATAGAACGGGTAATACCATCAAACTCTCCGAAGCCGAAGACGGCGCATTGCTTTCGCTTACCGATAATATTCACTTATTGAAGACTTAGTCTTAAGGAATCAATGTCGTTTAGTTAGTAAAAGAAATAAATGAAAGCGTCATTGACAATATCGGCATTGTATAGTAAAATCTCATTATGAAAAAATTAACAGACGGAACTATATTGGCAAACGGCACGCTGTTGCCCTGTGTGGGCTACGGCACTTGGCGCACGCCCTCGGGCGAAGTTTGCGAAAACGGTATAATGACCGCTCTCGAGGCGGGGTACCGTCATATCGATACCGCAGCTGCTTACGAAAACGAAGAGAGTGTGGGCGAGGGAATGATCAAAAGCGGAGTAAGCCGCAAAGAGGTGTTTCTCACTAGCAAATTATGGAATACCGACCATGGCGCGGATAAGACAAAAAAGGCTTTCGAATTGTCGCTGAAAAAACTAAAAACAGAGTATTTGGATCTCTATCTCATTCATTGGCCGATTGCCTACGGTTACAGGGACACTTATCCCAAACAAATGCTAGAGTCTTGGCACGCAATGGAGGAGCTTTATAAAGAAGGCCTCATTAAGGCGATAGGCGTAAGCAATTTTTTGCCGCATCACTTAGAAGATTTATATAAAGAAGCCGAAATTGCCCCCATGGTCAACCAAATCGAATTGCATCTTGGCTATCACCAGCCCGAAGCCGTAGCCTATTGCAAGAAGAAAGGGATTGTGTTGGAAGCATGGAGTCCGCTTTGCAAAGCGAAATGTCTTGACCACCCCATTGTGCAAAAAGTATCCGCCGAATGCGGCAAAACCCCCGCGCAAGTACTGATAAGATGGTGCCTACAAAAAGGGTATACACCCCTTCCGAAGTCTGTGACGCCTTCGCGCATTATTGAGAATACAAAAGTATTTGACTTCAAGTTGTCAAATACGCAAATCGCCGCGTTAGATACCGTAAGCGGCGTGGGAAGATTGGGGTCGCATCCCGACAGTTGTATGTTTTAGAGTTCCGACCAATCGTTAAACGGCGTCCACCTAAACCCTAATTTGCCCCGTGCGTCGGGCATAGCCCTCCCCGAGCTCACTAAAAATATCACACTGTGATATTTTTCGAGCGTTCGCTCCCGTTTAAGCCGGACTCATAAGGTATCGCTATCGCTCAAGAATATTATATAATTATATGGTGTTCGCTTCGCTTGAAGATTATATTTGAAAGTGGAAATATATATTTTCCTTATTTGTAATTTGTA
>JAQVTZ010000027.1:5041-13625 GCA_028699795.1 Clostridia bacterium
TTGTAATTTGTAATTTATTTTATATGATAAAAGCCGTTTAAACGGCTTTTATCATATTTTTTATGATGTTTTCGACTTCTACGGCGTTCGCTTTGCCGCGGGTCGCTCTCATGACATAGCCTAAAAGGGCTTTGAGTGCAGCTTCCTTGCCGCCGAGGTAATCTGCAACCGCTTTCGGGTTGTTGTCTACCGCTTCTTTGCACAACCTTTCGACTTCAGAAGCGTCTACCGAAGCAAGATCCGACGCGGTAAGGAAGTTCATACACCCTTCGCCGCTCTCCAGCATTTTAACAAGCGTCAAACGGGCGATGTTGGCATTGATTTTGCCGCTGTCTAGCAATTTAATAAGTTCTGCAAGTTGCGCGGCATTGATGCTTAGCGAAAACTGCTCTTTTTCTTCTTCGGTGTTAAAGCCGCGGAAAATTTGACCTACAATGAGGTTGCAAGCGTTTTTGGCGCTTGCGCCCGTTGCGATGACCGCATCGAAAAAGTCCGAAATGTTTTTGTATTTGACGAGAAGCGCCGCTTCGGTAAACGGGAGCTCTAATTGCGTGGTGTAGCGTGTTTGCTTGTCTTTGGGAAGTTCGGGCAGACTGTCTTTGACGCGTTGGATAAACGCCTCGCTTACATCGACTTGCAAAATATCCGGTTCGCGGAAGTAACGGTAATCTTGCGCGTCCTCTTTGCCGCGCATACTTTCGGTGGCGCCCGTCGATTCGCTGTAACGGCGGGTTTCTTGTACAACCTGTTCGCCGCTGTCTAATAAATCTGCCTGTCTTTCGTATTCGTAGGCAAGCGCTTTCTCCATAAAGGATAGGGAGTTCATATTTTTGATTTCGGCGCGGATGCCGAACTCGGACTTGCCGAAAGGGCGAAGCGAGATATTGACATCGCAACGCATACTGCCTTCTTGCATTTTGCAGTCGGATACCCCGATATGACGAAGAATCAGGCGGAGTTTCTCTACATATTCGCGCGCCTCGTCGATACTGCGAATGTCGGGCTCGCTGACAATTTCAATCAACGGCACGCCGCCCCTGTTGTAATCCACATAGGTATAGCCGCCGTCATGTACGAGTTTGCCCGCGTCCTCTTCGATATGAATCCGCGTGATGCCGATACGCTTTCCGCTGTCCAGCTCGATATACCCTTGTTTGCAAATGGGCTCGTCGAATTGCGAAATCTGGTACGCCTTGGGAAGGTCTGGGTAGACATAGTTTTTGCGGTCCATGTGTGTGGTGCGACTGATGGCGCAATGGGTTGCAAGCCCCGCTTTAATCGCATACTCCAGCACCTTTTTGTTTAGAATAGGGAGGCTCCCCGGCTCGCCCGTGCAAACAGGACAGCAATGCGTGTTGGGCTCTCCGCCAAAGTCGGTGGGACAGCCGCAAAAGATTTTGGATTGGGTAGAAAGCTCCGCATGGGTTTCGAGACCCACGACCATTTCGTATTTCATAAGCGAACTCCCTTGGAAAGAGGCTCTATGCCCGCGCGGCCGCTCCTTTCGAAATTGGCTGCAAGATTAAGAATTGTTTCTTCGTCAAACTGCTTGCCGATAAGCTGCATACCGATGGGAAGTCCCTTGGCGTCTTTGCCGCAAGGCAGACTGACCGCAGGCAGACCTGCAATGTTAACGGGCACCGTATAGATATCCGAAAGATAGGTTTCGATGATGTTGTCGGACGCATAATTGAGAGGAAACGCCGTGCGAGGGGCAATGGGCGCAACCAGCGCGTCACACTTTGTAAACAGCGTGTCGAAAGAAGAGATAATTTGGTTGCGCAATAACTGCGCTTTTTTATAATAAGCGTCAAAGTATCCCGAACTGAGCACATAGGTACCCAGCATGATTCGCCTTTGTACTTCCTTGCCAAAACCTTCGCTGCGTGTGCGCATAATCATGTCATTGATGTCAGTATATTTTTCGGCGCGGAAACCGTAACGGATACCGTCATAACGACCGAGGTTGGAGCTTGCTTCGGCGCAAGCGAGAATATAATACACGGGCACAGCATGCTTCAGCAGAGGCAACTCGACTTCTACGATTTGCGCGCCCTCGCTTTCGTAATGGGCAATCGCCTGATAGACGGCGTCTTTCATGCCGCTGTCTAAATCTTCAAAATACTCTTTGGCAACGCCGAGCCTTTTGCCCTTGACAGACCTATTCAGCTTGTCCGCGACAGAAGTAGCGGGGATGTCTTTACGGGAAGTGTGGTCTTTTGTATCGTAGCCTTTGATTGCATCGAAAACAAGAGCGGCATCCTTGACGGTTGGGGTAAGCGGGCCGATTTGGTCCAGACTGGAAGCGTAAGCGATAAGGCCATAGCGGGATACCGCGCCGTAAGTCGGTTTGAGACCGACAATGCCGCAAAAGCCTGCCGGTTGACGAATCGAGCCGCCCGTATCGGAGCCTAACGCGTACACCGCCGTATTGGCGGCGACTGCGGCGGCAGAGCCGCCCGAGCTTCCGCCCGGCACATAAGAGAGGTTGCGGGGATTGTAAGTGGGACCGAAACGGGAAGATTCGCAAGTAGAGCCCATCGCAAACTCGTCCATATTGGTTTTTCCCAGCAAAACGGCGCCCGCTTTACTCAGTTTTTCCCACACGCTCGCATGATAAGTGGGTTTATAACCTTGCAAAATCTTGGAGCAACAAGTGGTTTCGATGCCCTTTATGGTCATATTGTCTTTGATTGCCATGGGGATACCGGCAAGAGGATTTAGCTCTTCGCCGCGCATAAAAGCCGCATCGATAGCGGCGGCTTGCTGCAAAGCTTGTTCCGAAGTGACCTTTACATAGGCATGCACAGAGGGGTCTTCGGTTTGAATTGCTTGCAAATATTGTTGCGTTAATTCGGTACAGGTGATTTCGCCGCGGCGGAGTTTTGCGCCAAGAGAGAGAATCTTACTTTCCATCTGCTTTTCTCCTTTTTACGGGGAAATAGCCCTTGTCGCCGCCGTTTACATTGGAAAGGATCAGTTCTTGCGGAAAACAGTCATGCACTGCATCTTCCCGAAGCTCTTCGACGGTTGTGGTGACACCTTTATACCCTTCTGCTATGACTACGGCAGAGTTGATTTGCCCCGCAAAGTCTACGATTTCGTCCATATCTTTGGTCAGCTTATCTAAATCGGCTTCTTCTACATTCAGTTTTGCAAGCTTGGCAAGCCATTGCACTTCCTGTTTGGTAATCATTGGACACCCCCTATCTGATTTTGATATGCACCTCGCGAAGTTGTTGTTCGGACACTTCGGAAGGCGCGCCCATTAAAATATCTTGCGCGTTTTTGTTCATGGGGAAAGCGATCACTTCGCGGATATTTTGTTCTTTGGTAAGCAGCATCACGATGCGGTCGACACCGGGCGCCATGCCGGCATGGGGCGGCGCGCCGAACTTAAATGCGTTATAGAGCGAAGGAAATTTGGTCTCTAAGGTGGTTTTGTCGTAGCCTGCGATTTCAAACGCTTTGACCATGGTTTCAACTTCATGGTTTCTGACCGCGCCGCTCGAAAGCTCTATGCCGTTGCAAACGATGTCGTATTGATAGGCCAAAATATCGGCGGGGTCGCTGCTCACCAAAGCCTCGTAACCGCCTTGGGGCATCGAGAACGGATTGTGCGTGAATGCCCACTTTCCTGTCTCTTCATCGATGCCGTACATTGGAAAATCGACCACAAAACAAAAGCGGTAAGCGTTTTGCTCGATAAGCTCCAATTTTTCACCCAATTTGGCGCGAATTTGGCCTGCGTAAGAGGCCGCCTTGTCCTCAGTATCCGCAACAAAAAACAACAGATCGCCGATGTTGAGGTCGGCAAGCGCGCGCAGCTCGGTTTTGAGGTCTTCGGGGATAAATTTGTCAATAGGCCCTTTGTAGCTGCCGTCTTGCTGGACGGTGATGTATCCCAGCCCTTTCATGCCAATTTCGAAAGCGAACGCCAGCATTTGTTCGTGAAACCCTTTGCTGCAAGCCGCGCCGCCCGGCACGCGTATGGCGCGTACGGTCTTATTTTGGAAAGGCTTAAACGAGCATTTATCAAAAAATGCGGATAAGTCGATGATAAGGAGCGGATTGCGAAGGTCGGGTTTGTCTGAGCCGTAGTGCAGCATCGCATCTTTATAAGTAATGCGTGGGAAAGGCGCTTTGGTGACCGCGGCGTCTTTTGCGAACTGCGTAAATAGTTTATACAGCACTCTTTCGGCGACATCGAGCACATCTTCTTGCGTCGCAAAAGACATCTCGAAGTCCAATTGGTAGAATTCGCCCGGGGAACGGTCTGCGCGGGCGTCTTCGTCGCGGAAACAGGGCGCGATTTGGAAGTAGCGGTCAAACCCCGACACCATCAGCAGTTGCTTAAAGATTTGGGGCGCTTGCGGCAGGGCATAGAATTTGCCTTTGTGCTTGCGGCTGGGGACAAGGTAGTCCCTTGCGCCCTCGGGCGAGGATGCCGTAAGAATAGGGGTGTTGATTTCGGTAAACCCTTCCGCCCGCATGAGGTCGCGCATTGCGGCTACCACTTCGCTTCGCAATAAGATACGGTTGTGCAACGCGGTGTTGCGAAGGTCTAAATATCTGTATTTGAGCCGAAGGTCTTCTCTGGTTTCGGTAGAAGTGGCGATATCAAAAGGCAAAGGCTCGGTTATATTGCCTAACACCGTCACTTTGTCTGTTACAAGCTCTACGGTGCCTGTGGCGATTTTGGGGTTGTAAGTGGCCGCGTCACGAAGACGAAGTTTGCCCGCAAGCGATACGCATTGTTCGCGCGCGAGGTTGTCTACAATGGTAGGGTCTTGCAAGACAACTTGCAGTACGCCGTATTGGTCGCGTATATCCAAAAAAGAGATGCCCCCGTGGTCGCGTATGGTTTCGATCCAGCCGCCAATGCGTAGTTCTGTGTTCAGCAGAGACTCGTTAATTTCGCCTATGTTGTGCGTGCGGTAAATGTTTTGATGTTTCATAAAAAAGCCTGTCCCTTGAATATAGAGTGCTGTAAGAATTTAACAAATATTCTTAATAGTAGCATATTAGCATAATAAAGATTTTCAGTCAACGAAAACGGTTCTAAAACCAAAGGGGCCCCTCTATTTCGCCCCGCTTGCCGAAAAATGCCGTGTAATCTTTGGATTTCTTGGTCGCGCGTGCTATACTAAAAAAAATAGCGCAAGGAACGCTTGCAAAAACAATGACAAAACCAAACCGATATAAACAAAAGGTGGAGTATGGACAACTTAAAAAAACAAATCCTTAGTGTGTTGCAAGAAGATGCGCGGCTATCCCCAGACAGTGTTGCCGCCATGGTCGGCGCGGATACGGCGGCAGTCAAAAAAGCCGTTACCGAAATGGAAACGGACGGCACGATTATTAAATACGCGGCGCTCGTTAACGGAGACCGTTATGACGATGACGGCGTAGAAGCGCTGATTGAAGTGAAGGTGACACCCAAACAACTATACGGCTACGATGCGATTGCCGAAGAAATCTATCAGTATCCGCAGGTCCGAAGCGTCTACTTAATGAGCGGCTCGTATGACCTTCTCGTCATTATCAGCGGTCCAAACCTGAAAAATGTCGCGATGTTTGTGGCCGAAAACCTTTCCGCTTTGGAGGCGGTGCAGAGCACCTCGACCAGATTTATTCTCAAAAAGTACAAAGTGGAGGGCGTGACGCTCGCCAAAGAAGAAGATACAGACAGATTGGCGGTACAACCTTAGGCAATGGATTATACGAAATTTCTCAATGCCCGCGTGGCAAATATTAAGCCAAGCGGGATACGCAAATTTTTTGAGCTGGTGTCCGAAATTCCCAATGCCGTTTCGCTGGGAGTAGGAGAGCCCGACTTCCGTACGCCCTATTTTATAGGGGAAAGAGCGATAAAATCTATCAAGGACGGCCGCACACAATATACTTCGAATAACGGAAAACGGGAGCTCAGAGAGCTTATTTCGGAATACTTAACTGTCAGATTCGGGATAGACTATGCCCCCGACGAAGTGTTGGTTACCGTAGGCGCGTCCGAAGGGATTGACCTTGCCATGCGGGCGATTTTAGAGACAAATGACGAAGTTCTTATCCCCGAACCTTCTTTTGTGTCGTACGCCCCTTGTGTCTTGCTTGCGGGTGGCGTGCCCGTGCCGATTGAGTGCAGAGAAAAAGACGGGTTTGCGGTGACCCCCGAAGCGATAGAAAGGGCGGCTACGGCAAAGACAAAAGCAATCCTGTTATCTTACCCCAACAATCCGACGGGCGCGGTGATGACAAAGGAGCAAATAGAAGCGATTGCACCAATCATTATCAAGCATGATCTGCTTTTGCTTTCCGACGAGATATACGCCGAACTCACTTACGGCGCATTGCATTTTTCGCCTGCGTCAATCCCAGAATTGCGCGAGAGGTGCGTTTATTTAAATGGTTTTTCTAAGGCGTTTGCGATGACGGGTTGGAGACTGGGGTATCTATGCGCACCCAAACCGATTTACGAGGTGATGTATAAAATTCATCAATACAGCGTGATGTGCGCGCCCACGATGTCTCAATATGCGGGAATTGCCGCGCTGAAGCAATCCTTAGAAGACGGTTTTGCCACAATTTGCGAAATGCGCGACTCTTACGATAAAAGAAGACGGTACATGGTGAAAGCCTTAAGAGAAATCGGCTTGACTTGCTTCGAGCCAAAAGGCGCTTTTTATCTGTTCCCCTATGTGGGGCATTTGGGAGTAGACGGCGAGGCGTTCGCGATGGGACTTCTGGAGAAAGAAAAAATCGTGGTGGTACCCGGAAGCGCCTTTGGAGAATCGGGTAGGGATTATGTACGCATCAGCTACGCCTATTCGATGCAAAAACTTGTTACCGCTACCGAAAAAATCCATAAATACCTCATCGAAAACTTTAGTTGAGGGTTTAGATAAGGAGCTAGTATGAAAGTTGTCATTGCACCAGACAGTTTTAAGGGAACTTTGTCCGCGAACGAAGTGACAAATATCACCGCCCGGGCATTGCGAGAAAACTATGCCGGAATCACGATAGACGAAGCGCCGATTGCCGACGGCGGAGAAGGTACGCTGGACTGTATTCATAAAGCGGAAGGCGGGGCCGTATTCCATGTAAAAGTGAACAATCCTTATATGGAACAAATCTCGGGTAGATTGTTGATGCTGCAAAACGGCACCGCCGTGGTCGAAATGGCGGAGGCCGCGGGTCTTGCGCTTGTGGAAGAGCGCAAAAACCCTATGCTCACGACAACTTACGGGGTGGGAGAACTAATTAAAGAGGCGTTGGAGCGGGGCGCGCAAGAGGTCCTTTTGGCACTAGGCGGCAGCGCAACCAACGATGGCGGTATCGGGATGGCGGTAGCGTTAGGACTAAAAGCGTATGATGAAACAGGAAAAGAGTTTTTGCCGACTGGTGGCACTTTAAGCAAGATTTCGAATCTCGATTTTGGCAGTTTGGATGCCCGAATCGCTCAAACAAAGTTTCGCGCGATGTGTGATGTAACAACGAAACTTTGCGGCGCGCAAGGCGCGTCCTATGTGTTTGCGCCGCAAAAAGGGGCGACGGCAGAGATGCTTCCACAATTAGACAAAGGACTTGCCCATCTCAATCAAAAAATAGAAGAGGCGACGGGAAAGAGCTATCTCGAGTTAGAGGGCGGAGGCGCCGCCGGCGGTTTGGGCGCAGGATGCGCAGCGTTTTTGCAAGCATCTCTAGTAAGAGGGATTGAGACCATTTTGGATCTAATACGGTTTGACGAAAGGATAGCCGATGCCGATGTGATTATTACGGGCGAGGGCAGAGTGGACAACCAAAGTTTTATGGGCAAGGTATTGAGCGGCGTTTCAAAAAGAGCGGCAAAAACAAAGGCGGAAATCCTCGTTTTGGCGGGATCTTGTACTGCCGATGCCGATACACTTGCAAAATACGGGGTAAAAAAGGTCTATGTGACAGGTCCCGAAAGGCGGACAATGGACGAAATCAAAAAGAATGCGGCAAACGATTTGTATCGCGCCGCGCAAAAAATCACTCTTTAAAAGTGTAGGTGAATTTGTCTTCTTGCTCTTCTTTTTCATATTTTTTGAGCGAGGAATAAAGAATTACTGCGATCGCGACAACGATTGAGCATCCCGAACCAATAAGTAGACCTGCAAAGCTAATGACGAAATAAAGGGCAAGCATCACAAAGAGCATGATAAGTGTTTGCGCAACAATAAAAATACGCATGCGGAAGATTGTTTTTTTGTCAGAGGAGATTTCGGCATCCTCCATAAGCAAAGTGTCCTCTTTGTTGAGATGCGTAAGGTCAACTTTGCCCCAAAAAACCTTGCGGACTACAAAATTTCCAATTAAACGGATAAGTAGGGACAACCAAACGCCCCACATCACAGCGGTTAGCGCGAGTGCGGGCACGGCGATGATGTCGTCTACTTCGGAAACTCGGAGCAAGACAAAGAACCCGTACAAAAACCCGCCGATATAAATCCACGCCGTCATAAATTGGATAGAGTTCCTGTCCGAGACTCCTTTGTCGATAATTTTGAATTCGTTATAACGGGGGAAAGCGATTGAGTAGCGTTTGATAATTTTTCTGTAG
>JAQVTZ010000028.1 GCA_028699795.1 Clostridia bacterium
ATATTGTTTAATCGGCAAACGGTTACCCCACTCGTTTTCAAAAATTATTCATCAATCTTTGGGGTTGGATTACTCTTTGGTAGAGCTCAAGGACGAAAGAGCGGTGGCGGAGTTTGTCCAAAACAACGATTATGCGGGCTATAATGTGACGATACCTTATAAGCAAACCGTTATACCCTATCTGGACGAATTGGATGAGAGCGCGCAGCGCGCGCGCGCTGTCAACACCGTGATACAAAAAGACGGCAAACGGATAGGCTACAACACGGATACCGAAGGGATGGCGGCAGGGCTCAACCGTATTGGCGCAAAGCTCCAAAACCGCAAGGTGATGATACTAGGGAGCGGAGGCACCGCTTCTATGGCGAGAGCGCTTGCGGTAGCGCAGGGCGCGAACAAAATTGTGACGGTGTCCCGAAGCGGCAAAGTACATTATGGCAATTACGGAGAGTACGGCGATACGGAAGTTTTAATTAACTGTACGCCTGTCGGGATGTACCCGAATAACGGTGATTGTCCCGTGGACTTAGAAAAACTTCCGCAATTAAAAGCGGTATTCGACGCCGTATACAATCCGCTTACAACAAGGCTTATCCAATTTGCAAAAGCGAAAGGGATTGCCGCAGGTGGTGGGTTATCGATGCTTGTCGCGCAAGCCGTGATTGCGGAAAATCTATTTTTGGGTTGCAATAAGTTTGATGTGGATACCCAAACAGAAAAAACAACGGCGGAAATTTACAAGGCGCAATCCAATATTGTGTTGGTGGGCATGCCGTCTTGCGGCAAAACGAGTGTTGGGCGCGCACTTGGCGCGTTATGCGGAAAATCCTTTGTAGATACGGATAGCAGGATTGAAGACAGAGCAGGACAAACCATTCCAGAAATCTTTGCAAGCATCGGTGAATCAGGATTTCGCAAGCTAGAAAAACAAGTGATTCAAGAGTGCGCGCGCGGGTTTGGGCAAGTGATTGCGACAGGCGGCGGAGCGGTGCTGGATGACGAAAACCGTATCGAGCTAAAGCAAAACTCGGTCGTATTTTGGCTGATGCGTGAAACGGAAAAATTGAAGTGTGAGGGCAGGCCATTGTCCAAAGACAAAAAAGCGTTGCAAGCGATGGAAAAAATAAGGTTTCCGTTGTATAATAAGGTTAAAGATTATGCCGTAGATTGTAACGGCAGTATTATGGATTGTGTAAAAGAGATAAAGGAAATTTTTGATGCGCATTTTGGTTATTAACGGGGTAAACCTCAATATGTTGGGGATACGAGAGCCGCACTTGTACGGCAAAAAAGATTATAACGCGCTTGTCGCTTCCATTAAAACCGCGGCAAAAGAAGTGGGCGTACGGGTAGATTGCTACCAGTCGAACCACGAGGGCGATCTGGTGACCGTCATTCAGCGCGCATACGGCAAGTATGACGGCATTATCATCAACGCAGGAGCGTACACGCATACAAGCATTGCGATTTTGGACGCCTTAAAGGCGGTTGGACTGCCTACGGTGGAAGTGCATCTTACGGATATCGCAAGCAGGGAGGAATTCCGAAAACAATCGTATATTTCTCTCTACGCCGAAAAGACAATATGCGGTTTGGGCTTCGAAGGCTACCTTCAAGCGCTTGCTTATTTGGCAAAAAGACAATGAGACGCCCCGAACTGCTTGCGCCCGCGGGCGATTTCGACAGTTTAAAAGCGGCCGTTTATCACGGCGCGAACGCGGTGTATTTGGGACTGTCCAATTTTAACGCGCGCGCTTCTGCCGCGAATTTTAATAAAGATACCGTTCGTGAAGCGGTAAAGTTTGCCCATCTCTATGGGGCAAAGGTTTATATTGCACTCAATACACTTGTAAAAGATGCCGAAGTACCCGTCATGCTTGAGTTGGCGGAGGCTGGCATTCACGCCAAAGCGGACGCCTTTATTGTGCAAGATTTTGGCGTGGTTTCGGTATTAAAGCGATGTTTCCCGGGTATTTGTCTGCACGCCAGCACCCAAATGGGGATTCATAATCTTTACGGCGCGCAAATCGCCGAGAAACTTGGGTTGCAACGCGTGGTGTTGTCCAGAGAGACAACACTTGCCGACATCAAGGAAATCAAAAAAAATACCAATCTCGAAATTGAGTTTTTCGTGCAGGGCGCGTTATGCGTGGCATTCAGCGGAAATTGTTATATGAGCGCATTGGAGTGCAACAACAGCGGCAACCGAGGCAAGTGTTTGCAACTGTGCCGCTTACCATACGGCGCGGAGTATGACAACAGAAAGCAAAAAGAAAACTATTTATTATCGCCTGCGGACCTTTGCCTGATTGACCGTTTAGAAGAGCTTGCGGAAAGCGGCGTTTGCGCTTTTAAGATTGAGGGCAGACTTCGGCGGGCGGCGTATGTCGCGGAAGCCGTAAATTGTTACCGCAAAGCGATAGACGAAGGGTTTCCACCGCAAAATGACGAAAAGAAAGAACGGTTAAAAAAAGTCTTTTTCAGAGGCGATTATCTCACGCGAGCATATTTGGATGACGGCGTTCCCGACAGAATTATCAACAAAGATAACCAAAACCATATCGGCGTGCCTATCGGCGAAGTGACGGGCGTCCGACCTTTTAAAGATATTTTCGAGATAGAGATAGCAACAAATCACCCTTTGGTAAGCGGAGACGGGCTGAAATTTTTCCGCAATGGCAGAGAGGTCGGCAGTATTGGCGTGGGCAATACGATTGCGCTGACAAACGGGCATTATAAAGTGTACGGCAAAGTCAATCCGTCCCCCGATGCAATAGTTCACCTTATACGAGATAAAGCTAGCGAAGATACGATTTTGGCGCAAATCAAGAAACTGCCTGTCACTGTTAAAATTACCGCTCTAGAGGCAAGTTCTTTAGAGTTAACCGCCTGTTGTAAAGGGATTGAAGTGAGAGAAACATCCCATTATCTTGTGCAAAGAGCCGAAAACGCTCCAATAACCCCCAAAGAAATTATCAAGCAAGTATCTAAAACAGGGGATAGCGTGTTTTCTATCGCGCGCGCCGAGGTTGAAGCAGGACAAATTTTTATTCCGAAATCCGTCATCAATGAAACTCGCCGCAATTTACTCCTTAAACTTGAAAAAAGCATTCTCGAAAACGCCGAAAAAAGCGTGACAGCTTCAATAAATACATTAGAAATTGACCGAATAAAAAAGGAAATCGTATCGTGTAGAAATCCGGTTTGCGAGGGTGTGTACGAGAGTTTTGAAAACGGAGAGGGAAAATTGACAGACGAAAACATTGCGGTGATTTATCCTTCTGATTTTAACGGCGAAGAAACCGCTTTTGCCGTAAAAGATGTTCTCGAACAAAGAGACACGCCATGTTTAAGGTTGCCCGCTATGGCAAGCGGCGAGGGCGTAAGAATCATCGAAAAACTTCTGCAAAAAAACAAAGAAATCAAAACATTGCTTATCAATAATCTGTACGGTTTTGCTTTTGCTGAAAGGGGATACCAAATTATCGCGGGATGGGGCTTGAATATGTATAATCATTTTGCGCTGCAAACGGTATACGGGTTGGGCGCGGAAAAAGCGATAAAGAGTGTCGAATTAAAGGACGGACTCGACTCCGACAACAGACTTTATCAGTTTTGCGGCAAAGGGTTTCCGCTTATGACACTCGCGCATTGTCCTTATAAAACATTGCACGGCAACACTTGCGAAAAATGCAGTTATATAAAAGGATTAAAGTATACAAGGAATCAAAAAACATATTCTGTTGTGAGGCATAAGCTGGACAAATGCTATTTTGAAATAATCGATGATAAGCTGAACATAGAATAAAACAATTATTTTCTTATTATTCAAATCTTTCTTCTGAGAATATCACCTTGATGGACGGCAAAGGGAATATCTAAGAACAATTTTTCTTGTACCAACTTGGCGTCTTCAGTTTCGGCGCCGTCGGCTTGCAGGATGCGGCAAACCTCGAAGGTTCTGTTGTGGGCATCCGTTGGGCTCAGCACTTCCAAAATGTCGCCTTTGCGGAAGCGGTTGCGCATTTCGACGGTGGCCTTTCCGTCTTTGTAATCTTCTACAGCCGCGATAAATTCGTGCGTTCCGCAGTTCTGTTCCCCTTTTTCATATATTGTTTTTTCGTTTTTGCCGAGTAAATATGCCTTGGTGTAATCGCGGTGCGTGATTTTTTTTAGTTCTTCTAAGTAGATAGGGGCGTTGGGAATTGCGCCGTTGGCGTAATACTCGTCCAGCGCGCGGCGGTAAGCGTTCACAACACAAGCGACATAATATTCGCTTTTCATTCTGCCTTCGATTTTTAGCGACAGAATGCCCGCTTCGGCAAGCTCAGGAATATTCTCTAAAAGATTGAGGTCCTTGCTGTTGAGAAGATAGGTGCCTTTTTCGTCTTCCTCCGCAATGAGGTCGGGGTGCGGATACTCCGAAATGTCGGACAATCTGTATTTCCAGCGGCAGGCCTGCACACATTCGCCGCGGTTGGCGTCCCGCGAAGTCAAATAGTTGCTCAATAAACATCTACCGCTGTAAGATACGCACATTGCGCCATGTACGAATGCTTCCAATTCGACTTCGCTATCCTCGGCAATTTCTTTTATTTCTTCCAGAGAAAGCTCTCTTGCAAGCACAACCCGCGTGATGCTAATGTTTTGCCAAAACCTGACCGCATATTTGTTGAGGGTGTTTGCCTGTGTCGAAAGGTGCAGAGGAAGTCGGGGCGCAACCTCTTTCGCAACCCAGATGATACCGGGGTCGGTAACCAGCGCGGCATCGACGCCAATTTCTTGTAAAAAGCAAAAATAGTCTTTCACTTTGGCAAAATCGGCGTTTTTGGCAAAAATATTCGCCGTTACATAGAGCTTTTTGCCTAATTTATGCGCGAATTCCGTGCCCTCGGCAAGCTCTTTTTGTGTAAAATTATCGGCGTAAGAGCGCAACGAAAAATCTTTTCCGCCCGCGTAAACGGCATCCGCGCCGAAATAAAATGCTGTTTTAAGTTTATTAAGATTGCCGGCAGGGGCAAGCAGTTCAAGTCTTTTCAAGTAGTGTTCTCCCTATAAACTATTTTCTCATATAACTATCTGAAAATCAAGCTAGAAACCTTTATTTCGCGGATTACCGTGTAGTTTTGTCAAACTTATTGGACAGTCTACATATTTTTTACATAAATTTGGGAAATGCGCTTGACAACCTTAATCTTTATGTGGTACCTTGAATATAATAAATTAGAAGGTGTAGCAATGTTTACTTCATTATTGGCAGTCGTCATTATAATTAGCATCAGCGTTATCGTACTACTAGTAGATAGCGCATTTTCCCATACTGCCAATAAAGTGATAAGCAGATAGTTACCGCATAAAGTAAAAGAAACTTAGAACCTACGGCAAACAGTCGTAGGTTTTTTCATAATAGCAACTATGAAAAGGAGAGAAGCAATGAAGTTATCTGGAGCCGCAATTATTATCGAAACGCTGTTAGAACAAGGTGTGGACACCGTGTTCGGCTATCCCGGAGGGGCGGTGCTGAATCTGTATGACGAGCTTTACAAAGCAAAAGACAGAATCACGCATATCACCACCTGCCACGAACAAGGCGCGACCCACGCCGCGGACGCTTATGCGCGCGTGAGCGGGAAAACAGGTGTCGTGTTCGCCACTTCGGGTCCTGGCGCAACGAATCTGACAACGGGGATTGCAAGCGCGTTTTTAGACTCGACGCCGATGGTGGCAATCACCGGCAATGTAGCCACCACGCTTATCGGGTTAGACAGCTTCCAAGAGGTAGACATATGCGGCATCACAATGCCCATAACGAAGCACAATTATATTGTAAAAGATGTAAGAAAGCTTGCGGATACCATAAGGGAAGCTTTTTTTATCGCTAATTCCGGAAGGCCCGGGCCTGTACTCATTGATGTGCCTAAGGATGTGCAAATTGCCAAAACGGAATTTACCCCAGCCCCTAAAGTTGCGGTAAAAAAGCAAGCGACACCCAGTATCAACCTCGCCGAGGCGGTAGAACTCATTTCTTCGGCGCAAAGACCTTATATTTATGCGGGAGGAGGTGTTGTTATCTCGGACGCTTCGGAAGAACTCGCTATTTTTGCGGATAAAATTGACGCGCCTATCGGCACTTCCATGATGGGGCTTTCCTCCGTTCGTTCCGACAATCCTCGCTTTTTAGGGATGTCGGGGATGCACGGAAAATACGCCGCAACAAAACTCATGTACGAATCCGACCTCATTATTGCGATAGGCACAAGGTTTTCGGATAGAGCGACAGGCAACAAAAAGGAGTTCTCCAACGGCAAAAAAGTGCTTCACATCGATATCGACCCTGCCGAAATCGGCAAAAATATTCCCGCATATGTTGCGCTTATCGGCGATGTCAAAACCGTCCTTGCAGAATTAAACGCCGTTTTGTCTAAGGCAGAGCGAAAAGATTGGGCGATAAGGGTAGAAGAAATTAAGACTTGTCCCGACTCCCGCCTCGAAATGGACCCGTATAACTTGAACGCCGAAACGGTGATAAAAGCGGTAAACAAATATGCGGGCGACGCGGTAATTGCAACGGATGTAGGACAGCACCAAATGTGGACCGCGATGTATTACAACTTCAAAAAACCGCGTACCTTTGTTACTTCGGGCGGTTTGGGTACCATGGGCTTCGGTTTGGGCGCCGCGATAGGCTCCGCCGTAGGCAGCCGCAATCGTACGGTGCTTTTTACCAGCGACGGCAGTTTTCATATGAATATGAACGAGATGGCGACCGCGGTTTCTTTCCATCTTCCGATTCTTATTGTTGTGCTCAACAACAACGCGTTGGGAATGGTTCGCCAATGGCAGACACTGTTCTACGGTTGCCGTTATTCCAATACGACATTAAACCGCAAAACAGATTATGTCAAGCTTGCGGAGGCATTCGGAATGAAAGCGGAAAGACTGGATGACTTTTCCAAATTGGACGAAACAATCCAAAGAGGACTCGCGCACGACGGCCCTTATCTTATCGAGGCGGTAATCGACTCTGACGATAAGGTGTTGCCCATGATTCCCCCCAACGGAACAATCAACGATATTATTCTTAAAGGTTAATCGGCAAGGAGGAAGCCATATGAAAGAAGAAAACAAAATCATTCTCAGTATGCTGGTAAAAAACGAATCCGGCGTACTCACCAGAATATCGGGGCTGTTTGCAAGGAGAGGCTATAATATTGACAGCTTATCCGTAGGCGAAACCGATAACCCCCAAATCTCGCGTATGACGGTTATGGCAACAGGGGACGACTATATCAAAGAGCAAATCCTCAGACAACTCGAAAAGTTGCACGATGTCGTAATTGTAGAGGCGTTAGACCACAGTCACATTGTTACCCGTGAGTTGCTGCTTATCAAAGTAAATGTTGCGCAGGGGGCGCGAAGCGAACTATTGGAGGCGGTTTCTATTTTCCGCGCCAAAGTGGTAGACCTTACCCCCACCTCGCTTACTGTGGAGATTACGGGCGAGCGCAGTAAATGCGAAGCGTTTATCGAGTATCTCAGACCTTTTGGCATCGCCGAGCTTTGCCGCACGGGAATTACCGCGATTTCGAGAGGCAGCGGTATCTTGACCCCCAACGAATAACGACCAAATCAATATTATATAAGATAGGAAAGAAAGGAGACATAAAAATGGCAAAAATTTATTATGAAAAAGATTGCAACCCCGCACAACTTAAAGGCAAAACAATCGCTGTGATAGGCTACGGTAGCCAAGGACACGCGCATTCCCTCAACCTTCGCGACAGCGGATTCGATGTGATTGTTGGTTTGTATGAAGGCTCTAAATCCAAAGTTAAAGCCGAGGCTAGAGGTCTCAAGGTGATGAATACGGCGGATGCCGTAAAGGCCGCCGATGTTGTAATGATTCTCGTCAACGACGAAAAACAGGCAGCACTCTACAAAAAAGATGTCGCGCCCAATTTAAAAGCTGGCATGACGCTGATGTTTGCCCACGGCTTCAACATTCATTTCGGCCAAATCGTGCCGCCCGCCGATATCGATGTCATCATGGCCGCGCCCAAAGGACCGGGACACACCGTCCGCAGCCAATACGAAGAGGGCAAGGGCGTGCCTTGTCTTATCGCCGTATATCAAGACTATACGGGACACGCCAAAGAAACCGCGCTCGCATACGCTTATGGTATCGGCGGCGCAAGAGGCGGCGTGCTTGAGACTACTTTTAAAGAAGAAACCGAAACCGACCTCTTTGGCGAACAAGCTGTTTTATGCGGCGGCGTTGCCGAGCTGATGAAAGCAGGGTTCGAAACATTGGTGGAAGCGGGCTATCAACCCGAAAGCGCATATTTCGAGTGTGTGCACGAAATGAAACTGATTATCGATATGGTCGTGAACGGCGGACTGTCGCTGATGCGTTATTCCATTTCCGATACCGCGGAATACGGCGGCTACAAAATTGGCAAAAGAATTATCAACGAAGACGCCAAAAAGGAAATGAAAAAGGTGCTTAGCGAAATTCAAAACGGCAGTTTTGCGCGTGACTGGATTCTCGAAAACCAAGCGGGCCGTCCTCACTTTAACGCAATGAGGCGCATGGAGAAAGAACACCAAGTCGAAACGACAGGCGCGGATCTCCGCTCCAAAATGACTTGGAAAAAGCAAGAATGGAAAGAATAGAGTTCTACACAATGCAACAATAATAAACAAAAGTTTAGAAATAACAATCAAAAAGGGGTATCTATGAAATCCGACAACATTAAATTAGGTTCCGAAAAGGCGCCGATGCGGTCGCTACTGAAGTCCTCAGGGCTTACCGACAACCAACTTCGCAAGCCGCTTATCGGCATTGTAAACAGCTTCAACGAGATCGTTCCCGGGCATATTCATTTAAATACGATAGCGCGCGCGGCAAAAGACGGCGTTTTGGCGGCAGGCGGCACCCCGTTGGAGTTCAACACAATAGGTGTTTGCGACGGAATCGCGATGGGGCACGAAGGGATGAAATATTCCCTTTGCACCCGTGAAATCATCGCCGATAGCATAGAGTGCATGGTAAAGGCGCATTGCTTTGACGGGCTGGTATTTATCCCGAATTGCGACAAAATCGTACCCGGCATGCTGATGGCGGCGGTAAGGCTTAATCTGCCTTCTGTCTTTGTAAGCGGTGGCCCGATGCTTTCCATTATGGACGAAAACGGCCATTATTTGGACTATAACAGCGTATACGAGGCGGTTGGCGCATACAAAGCGGGTAAGATTCCGCTTTGCGAACTTACCAGAATTGAAAACTCGGGTTGTCCGAGTTGCGGGTCTTGCAGCGGCATGTTTACCGCAAACTCGATGAATTGCCTTTCGGAAGCAGTGGGCATTGCGCTCCCCGGAAACGGCTCGATTCCCGCCGTTTATTCCGAAAGGGTAAGACTGGCGAAAACCGCAGGCGAAAGAATTATCGATTTGGTACAGAAAAATATATGCGCAAAGGATATTATCACCGAACGCTCGATACGCAACGCGCTTTCGGTCGATATGGCGCTCGGGTGCTCTACCAATACGGTACTCCATTTGGCGGCAATTTGTTACGAAGCCGGTATCCCTTTCAATTTAAAGACGATTAACGAAATCAGCGAAAAAACGCCCAACCTTTGCAAGCTTGCTCCCGCAGGGGGACACCATTTGCAAGACTTGTACCGCGCAGGCGGTGTGCTTGCGGTGATGAGCGAACTCCACAAAAAAGAGCTTCTGGATACGGAAGTGCTTACGGTTACGGGAGAAACTCTCGCGCAAAATCTGCAAGGCGTAAAAGTAAAGGATTACAATGTCATCAAACCCGTTGACGCGCCGTATTCGCCCACAGGCGGACTTGCGATTCTGTTCGGCAACCTTGCCCCCAACGGCTCGGTGGTCAAGAGAAGCGCGGTACGCAAAGAGATGCTTACTTTCACAGGTAAGGCGCGCGTATTCGACAGCGAAGAGAGCGCGATAGCGGCAATTTACGGCGGCGAAATACAAAAAGGGGATGTCGTCGTCATTCGCTACGAGGGTCCCAAAGGCGGCCCCGGCATGCGTGAAATGCTTTCTCCCACTTCTGCCATTGCGGGGATGGGATTGGACAGCGATGTCGCTCTTATTACGGACGGCAGATTTTCGGGTGCGACCAGAGGGGCTGCGGTAGGTCATATTTCTCCCGAAGCGCGCGAAGGCGGACCCATCGCCTATGTGAAAGACGGCGACCAAATAACGCTTGATATCCCCCATTACGCAATTTCTTTAGACATCGGTGAAGAGGAGCTTGCAAAACGCAAAGCCGAAACAAGCTTGAAACCTCTTCCCCAATTAAAAGGTTATCTTAAGAGATATTCCGCTATCGTTAGCTCTGCAGACAAAGGCGCGGTATTCTCGGCCGATTAGGAGGCATTATGAAACATATTAAAATATTCGATACTACCTTGCGCGACGGCGAACAGGCTCCCGGTTGCAGTATGAACCTCAAAGAGAAGGTCGAAGTTGCCAAGGCATTGGAACGGCTGAATGTAGATATTATCGAAGCGGGGTTCGCCATCAGTTCCAAAGGCGATTTCGAATCTGTCAAAACCGTCGCAGAAATAATACAAAATTGTTCTGTGGCAAGTCTTGCGCGCGCCGTCCCCAAAGATATCGACGCGGCTTACGAGGCTGTAAAAAACGCGGTGGCGCCCAGATTACATATCTTTTTGGCGACCTCTCCCATCCATATGCAATATAAGCTGAAGATGTCGCCCGAGCAGGTGCTCGAAAACATTGAAGCAATGACCAAGTACGCCAAAAAATATATAGACGATGTCGAGTTCTCGGCAGAGGATGCGATGCGTTCGGAGCCCGAATTTTTGGCAAAAGCAATTGCTGTTGCAATTAAAGCTGGCGCAAAGACAATCAATATCCCCGATACGGTGGGCTATTCCAATCCCAAAGAAATGGCGGAAAGGATAACCTATCTGCGCAAAGTGGTACCCGAAACAAAGGATATTACGCTATCCGTGCATTGTCATAACGATCTCGGCATGGGGGTTGCCAATTCGCTTGCGGCAGTTGAGGCGGGCGCATTGCAAGTAGAGTGCACCGTTAACGGTTTGGGAGAGCGCGCGGGCAACGCGGCTCTAGAAGAAATCGTCATGGCAATCAATACCAGAAAAAACCTTTACGGCGGCGAAACACGAATCAAAACAAACGAGCTCTATCGCGCCAGTAAATTGGTTTATAGTATCATCGGGATGCGCGCTCCTATCAATAAGGCGATCGTAGGAGAAAATGCTTTTGCGCACGAAGCGGGCATACATCAACACGGAGTGCTTGCCAACAGAGAAACCTACGAAATCATGACGCCCGAATCTATTGGTATTCCTTCCAATTATATGGTGTTCGGAAAGCATAGCGGCAGACACGCCATCGAGAACCGTCTGAAAGAATTGGGGCATAACCTGAGTTCCGAAGAGATGACGGTATTTTTCAAAAGCTTCAAAGATCTTGCCGACAAAAAGAAAAAGATTAACGATGCCGACCTCGAAGCGCTTATCGGACATAAAGTAAAGGTGTCTCAGGCGAACGAGTACAAGCTGGACAGGTTTACTGTTAACAGTGGTAACTATGTGACATCCAACGCCATAGTTCGTCTTAACTATAACGGTAAAATGCTAGAGGAAGTCGCGATAGGAGATGGCCCCATAGACGCTGCTTTTAAAGCGGTGGACAAAATCGTCAAAGCGCCGCCGCACTCGTTGGATGATTATAATATTCAAAGTGTCGGAGAAGGCAAAGATGCTTTGGGCGAAGTTTTCTTACGCATTAGATGCGGTGACGAAATCGTGACGGGCAGAGGCTTATCTACGGATATTATCGAGGCCAGTATTATCGCCTATATAAACGGCGTAACCAAACTGCTTTAAGGGCAGGAACACGGGATTTCCAATATATCGATACCCTAGGTATTGGCTCCCGCGATAAGGAGAATACACAATAAATGAGAAAAATAGAAATTTTCGACAGCACTTTGCGCGACGGCGCGCAAAGCGAGGGGATATCATTTTCGGTACAAGACAAATTAAATATTGTGCGCGCTTTAGACGAGTTCGGCGTGGCGTATATCGAAGCGGGCAATCCCGGCTCCAACCCCAAAGACATCGAATTTTTCGATAAGGCGAAAGGGTTGCAACTCAAGCATGCCAAGCTTTGCGCGTTCGGCAGTACAAGAAGGAAAAACACTTTGGTCGAAGAAGACGCCAATGTACGACATCTTTTAGAGTCGGGATGCGATACGGTGGTGATATTCGGCAAATCGTGGAGTCTCCATATCAAGGAGATTTTGGGCGTAAGCAAAGAAGAAAACCTCAATCTTGTCTATGACACCGTCAGCTATCTTAAAAACAAGGGCAAGGAAGTCATATTTGATGCCGAGCACTTTTTCGACGGATACAAAGCAGATAAGGCGTGCGCAATGAGCGTGCTGGAAGCCGCGGTGAAGGGTGGGGCGGATACGCTTACTCTTTGCGATACCAACGGCGGCACTTTGCCTGCGGAAATTGTTACCATCACTTCCGAAGTGGTAAATAAGTATCCCCAAAAAAGAATCTCGATTCATTGCCACAACGATACGGGTTGCGCAGTGGCAAGCTCGATGCTTGCAGTAGAAGCAGGCGCCAGCCAAGTGCAAGGCACATTTATAGGGGTAGGCGAGCGTTGCGGCAATGCCGATTTAAGCGTTATCATCCCCAACTTAGAGCTCAAAATGGGGTACAAGGCGATAGAGGGCGACCTTTCGAGACTCTCAGATATTTCTTACAGGATATACGAGATTTCCAATATGATTGCGCCGATCAACAAGCCTTACACGGGCGCAAGCGCCTTTGCTCATAAGGGCGGCATGCATATCGACGGTGTAGACAAGTGCTGCAACTCTTTCGAGCATGTTCCTCCCGAAGCGGTAGGCAACAAGAGGCGTTACCTGATGAGCGAAATGAGCGGCAGGACAACCGTTATCGCAAAAATTGCGGGGATTGCGCCCGAGCTTAACAAGACTTCACCCGAAACCAAGAGGATACTCGACAGGCTAAAAGAGTTAGAGCATGAGGGATACCAGTTCGAATCGGCAGACGCCAGTTTCGAGCTTATGGTACTGAACACTTTGGGCAGATTTAAACCGCATTTCAAATTGCAAATGTATAAAACAAGCGGCGAATACCCCTCATTGGACGGCGAACAGTCCGCATACGCCTTGGTAAAGCTTGCCGTAGACGGCAAAACCGAAACCGCGGCATCCGTGGGGAACGGCCCCGTAAACGCATTAGACCTTGCGTTAAGAAGGGCGCTTTGCACTTTTTATCCCCAACTAAACGAGGTGCATTTAACCGACTATAAAGTGCGCGTGCTTTCGGGCGACCGCGCGACGGGCGCAAAAGTTCGTGTTCTTATCGAGAATACCGACGGAAAAAAGGTTTGGACAACAGTAGGCGTTTCCACCGACATTATAGAGGCAAGCCGCCTTGCGTTGGTAGATTCGTTGGAATATTATATGTATTTGAAAGAGGTA
>JAQVTZ010000029.1 GCA_028699795.1 Clostridia bacterium
CATCGAACAAAATGGAATGTCCGCCGAAGAGGTCGCCGATTCGGTATTATCTCTAACCGAAACGCCCCGTCCGCCGCTTACGGTTTGTTGCGGACTCAAAACCAAAATTTATAACGGATTGTATAAAATCTTACCGCAAAGAGTTCTGCATAATCTTGTGAAGGTTCGTTACCATATTGGCGATTGACTTATTAGGAAACCTCTGTTTAGCACCTTCGAGGAATTTCGGATGACACAAACTCAAAATGAAGCGGGGAAATAGAAGTGCCCTATTATGCGATGCTTATAACTTTCCCAATCTTTTTTTGACAGCGGCGTCTCCCGCAATGGCGCCGTCGGCACAAGCGGTGATAATTTGTCTTAGAGGTGTCACCCTTATATCTCCTGCCGCAAACACATTGGCAAGGCTTGTCTCCATATGCACATCGGTAACGATATAGCCGTTGTTGTCCGTTTTTACTTGCCCCCGTACGCTCTCCGTATTGGGCAAGGAGCCCACTGCCACAAATACTCCGTCTACCGCAAGTTTTGATGTTTTTCCGTTTGCCACATTCTTTACTGTGATTGCTTCCAAAGGGTCTCCTTGTAACGCTGTTACAACGGTTTCCGTAATCATTTTAATTTTGGATGTTCTTTGGACTCTTTGCACCATTACATCGGCTGCTTTAAAAGTTTTGCGTCGGTGTATTAAATAGACTTCTTTGGCAAGATTGCTTAAATACAATGCATCCGTAAATGCGGAATTACCGCCGCCGCATACCGCAACCACTTTGTTCTTAAAAAAAATACCGTCACAAGTCGCACAATAACTGACACCATGTCCGGTAAGTTTTTCTTCATTTGGTATACCCAAATTTTTATTATTGGTACCCATAGCAAGTACAACATATTCACTTGTAAGTTCTTTTCCGCTTTCGAGCGCCAATCTTTTGGGTGTTTCCGCAAGGCGGTACTCAACAATCGTGTCATCAATGAACTCGACACCGAAGCGGTCGGCTTGCTCACGCATGGCAGAAGTAAGAATAAAACCGTTAACTTCTACCATGCCGCTGTAATTGTCTATTTTGTTAATTAGAGATGTTTTACCTCCTCTGTATATTCCAGTAATAAGACCCGTCTTTAGCCCGCCTCTTGCCGCATAAATGCCTGCCGTAAGTCCCGCGGGGCCTCCTCCCGCAATCAATAAATCATAATCCATCATCATCTCTCCTACTTTTATAGTATTCGCAATTAGCATAACACAATCTCATCAAACTGCTATTTTTAGATTATAGTCACAAAAAGAGCCGCTCGTGTGAGCGACTCTTTGTCTTTTTGCTTGGGAATCTTATTTGTCCAAATCCTCGAATTTGGGAAGTTCCACCACCTTAAACTCGGCGGCGTTCACCACGGGTTCTGCGGGGGCGGCGGGTGCCGCGGCTTCGGCAGGAGCGGTGGCGGTTTCGGTTGCGGCTGCTGCTTCCTCTTTGGGAAGCTCTTCCAACCCTTCTTTGGCGGCGACAACGGCATCGGCCATAACCGAAGCAATCAGTTTAATAGCGCGGATAGCGTCATCGTTGCCGGGAATCACATAATCGACTTCGTCGGGGTCGCAATTGGTATCTACAAGACCTACCACGGGGATACCCAATGCTTTTGCTTCTTTTACCGCAATATGCTCTATCTTGAGGTCTACGACAAACATCGCGCCGGGTAAAGTACGCATATTTTTGATGCCGCCGAGGTTCTTTTCGAGAATGTCTCTTTCGGCTTTGAGTTTTGCAACTTCCTTTTTGGGGAGTAAATCGAACTCGCCAATGGCTTCCATTTGGTTGAGTTTGTTAAGCTTGTCGATACGGCTTCGGATCGTGTTAAAGTTGGTAAGCGTGCCGCCCAACCATCTTTGGTTCATAAAAAACATTCCGCAACGCTCGGCTTCGGCTTGAATAGCCTCTTTCGCTTGCTTCTTTTTGCCGACAAACAAAACAGATTTGCCTTCTTTGACGATGGAATTGATGAATTTATATGCCTCTTCGATAAGCTCTACGGTAAGCTGTAAATCGATAATGTGAATATCGTTGCGCGCGTCGTAGATGTACTTCTTCATCTTAGGGTTCCATCTTTTGGTTTGGTGACCGAAGTGTACACCGGCCTCCAATAGTTGCTTCATTGTGATAACTGCCATGTTGCAATACCTCCTGTTTTTATTCCTCCCCGTCTGTCTACAGGGCCGCGACCTTATAAAGGCAACCGCGACTCCCTCGTTACGGGTGCGATATGGCGATAAGATAATACCATAATATAAAGTATAATGCAATGATTTTGAACAAAAAACAACGGTTTCATTCCTATAAATAAGCGGTTCGCACCGTTTGACGGCTCGATATCTCGATACGCATCTTTGGGGAGTCACCGTATTTGGACGAAAAATTCATTAGATTCAGCTCGCAGTATTTATGAAGTGTTTCCTAACGGTATTTTAATTATTTAAAATTGATGTTATAATTAAATAACAACTAAATTATTTAGAGGTGTTTTATGTTTATTTCTTTCAATAGAACGAAACCTTTCAAAATGATGTTTGTTTTGTTAATCGCGATATCTCTTACCTTGTCCTTCTTCGCTTGCGCTCCCAAGGATGACTTGGTTGAGGAAGAAGCTGAGATAGCAAAAAACATCATTCTGCTCATTGGCGACGGTATGGGTTTTGAACAAATCAATGCCACCCGTATCTACAATGATAACGAGCCTTTGATTATGGAAACATTACCCTATCAAGGCGCTGTAACCACAAATGCATACATAAAGGAACTTCCTACCGACAGCGCAGCTGCGGGTACTGCTCTTGCCACCGGTAACAAAGTAATACATTTTTCTGTGGCTATGCTTGGAGAAAGAGCTTTAAAAAGCATTACCGAGTATAGTATGGATGCCGGCAAAAAGACGGGCATTATTTCTA
Source organism: Clostridia bacterium (assembly GCA_028699795.1). Taxonomy (GTDB): domain Bacteria; phylum Bacillota; class Clostridia; order Christensenellales; family DTU072; genus Firm-09. The sequence continues at coordinate 2,939 of JAQVTZ010000029.1, forward strand.
CAAAAGATATTACTGATGCTACCCCTGCTGCGTTTTCTTCCCATGCACCGAATCGTAGTAACGAGGATATCATAATAGAGGGTCAAATAAACAGCAATATAGACCTATTTATGGGACAAGGAAAAAGTATTTATGACCCGCATGCGGAGCGTCTTATCTCCAAAGGATACTCCTATCTTAATACGAAAGCAGAGTTGGAATCTTGCGATTCGCAAAAAATATTTGCCATGTTTGACAGTGTAACCCCCGATAGCGAACATTCTCTGGCTTTTCTTACTCAAAAAGCTCTTGATACCTTTTCTCAAAATAATGATAACGGCTTCTTTCTTATGGTGGAAGGCAGTAAAATAGACAGTAAATGTCACTCAAATGATATGGATGGAATGTTGGCAGAAATAAATGCGTTTGATGAAGCGGTAAATACCGCCTTAAATTTCGCTAGTGCCGACGAAAACACGCTGATTATCGTTGTTGCCGACCACGAAACCGGAGATTTGGTTCTTCCTGCGAGCACTACGAAAGAAGACTTAGATGACGAGTTATTCCATTCCAGCGCACATACTTCCAAAAAAGTTCCGTATTTTGCATATGGCCCCACGGCGAAAGATTTTTTGCCTGAAATAGAAAATACCGACATCTTTGTCTATATGATGTCTGCCTTCGGTTTGGAAATCACCGAACCGTGCCAAACAGAGTATTATGTATTTCCTTCCGCTGCATAATATAATAATCCTTATTCCATTGACATTGGGAATTGTGTTTTGTATAATTGTGAAGAACTGAATAGTTTACGGGTGACATGATGTCATAACAGGGAAGAGCGTCAAGCCGCAGCCCCCGCTACTGTAAGAGAATGCGCATAGTCCAATTTGCAGTGATGCAAGTGAAGGCGCGCAGGGTTTACCATCGAGCCAGGAGACCTACCCGATAAGCATTAACGAATCATCTCGGAGGGAGATGCTTAATTCGGGATACGGCAATTTTGTCGCATACTATATTAAGCGCCCTTAGCGGCGCTTTTTTTATGGAGGACCTTATGAAAAAAAAGGTTTTGAGCATATTACTACTTGCAGTTCTTGTGATTGCACTCTCGGTTTCGATTGCGGCTTGCGATGAAGACAAAAACGAAAACGCCCTTATCTGCACCGTGATGCTGGTAGACGCGCAAAACAATGAAGTTGCTACCTTCGAACTCGAAACAGAGTCAAAATACCTTAGCGGAGCCATTGAAGAGCTTGCCGCAAATCCCGACAACAAAGTCAGCTTTAATATTAAGGATGGTTATATCTGTACTTATATTTATAACGACACGGTGTACGGCAATGCCGCGAATTCCGATTATGTCATGTTGTTTACTGGTCTTAACGACGCAGACCTCATGAATGTCGCTTGGGGCACGGTGACCGTGGATAACAAGGTGTATTTTGCCTGCGCCTACGGTATTGAAGAGATGCCCATTAAAGAAGATGCGGTCTATGTGATTGCAATCCAACATCTGGAATACTAAGAAAAATGGACGGCGCAAGAAAAAGAACGATAAAATCCTTGGTTCTGATTGGCTTGCTGGCGGCTTCGATTACCGCCGGCAAGCTTGCGCTGATGCAACTCCCCAATGTAGAAATCGTTACTTTGTTTATCATCATGTATACCGCGGTGTTCGGATACAAAATATCCCTGCCTGCAACCGTTATTTTTGTCACAATTGAAATGCTACTTTTCGGCATCAATACTTGGGTGGTTTCGTATTATATCCATTGGTGCGCCCTTGCTCTTATCACCGTTGTTATCGTAAAGTTTTTCAAAATGAGTCGCGTTGCGCTTACGGTAGAGGCGGTCGTGATGACCGCATGTTTCGGCATACTTACCACTTTGGTAGATACAATTTTTGCAAGCAGTCTCGCCCAAATTCAGTTTTTTCAATATTTTGCAGCATTATATGCGCGCGGCATTGTTTACTTTGCCATCCATATCGTTTCCAACGCCGCAATCGTTTGCGCGTTTTCGGAGCCTCTTTCTAAGTTATTATTCAAACTAAAAACGCAATATTTCACAGCGGAAGGCAAAATCGTTTGAGTTTTGCGGAATAATACTATAATATAGAAACAGGTAATCTCCGACAATATTTTTTGGTTTTGTCAGAGATTCCCATTCGTGAAATTCCGGAGAGGATTCGAATTGAGCATTATAGAGCTAAACAATGTTTCTTTTGACTACCAAAGCGGCGAAGATCTTTCGCGCGGAGTCAAAAACATCAACCTTAAAATAGAGAAAGGCAAATTTATCGTATTGCTCGGGCATAACGGCAGCGGTAAGTCTACACTTGCAAAACTGCTGAACGGATTTTTAATACCAGATGAAGGCGATGTCATCGTAAACGGTATCCACACCAAAGATACCAAAAGAATCTACGATATTCGCGCCAAAGTAGGAATGGTGTTCCAAAACCCCGACAACCAAATGGTGGCGTCTATCATAGAAGACGACCTTGCTTTCGGACCCGAAAACTTGGGCGTCCCCCGTGAAGAAATCCAAAAGAGAGTCGATTGGGCGTTGGAAGCCGTCAATATGAACGAATACCGCTACGGCACGCCATACAAGCTGTCGGGCGGGCAAAAACAGCGTATCGCCATCGCGGCGATTCTTGCCATGTTGCCCGAAATCTTGATTTTGGACGAGTCCACCGCCATGCTGGACCCCAAAGGACGCGCCGAAGTGATGGAAACCGCAAAACGGCTCAATCGGGATAACAATATGACCGTTATTTTAATTACTCATTATATGGATGAGGCAATCGACGCCGACGAAGTTATCGTGCTGAATGACGGCGAAATTGCCATTCAAGGCACGCCAAAAGAGGTATTTCGGGAAACCGAAATCATAAAAGAAGCCGGATTGGAACTTCCTGTTTCTACGCAAGTTGCCCTACTTTTACAAAAAGCGGGTCACCCCGTGCCTTTGGTACTGCATGACGAAGAACTTGTGGAGGCGGTATGTCGATTGAAGTAAAAGACCTTTCTTATACCTACTCCGTAGGCTCTCCCTTCCAAAAAGAAGCGTTAAATGGCGTATCGTTTTCCATATCCGAGGGCGAAACCGTGGGGATTATCGGCTCGACGGGCAGCGGAAAATCCACGCTGGTGCAACATCTCAACGGACTTATTAAGCTGACTTCCGGCTCCGTAAAAGTGTACGATATCGACTTGAGTATCAAAAAACCTGACTTTAAGCAGCTGCGTGCCACCGTCGGGATGCTGTTCCAGTATCCCGAGTACCAACTCTTTGAAGAAACAGTATTAAAAGATGTAGCGTTTGGGCCTCTCAATTTCGGCGCGACAAAAGAAGAAGCCGATGCCGCCGCCGAAGAAGCAATCCGTCTTGTCGGCCTCGATTTTGAAGAAATAAAAGACAAATCTCCTTTTGAATTGTCAGGCGGACAAAAAAGAAGAGCCGCAATAGCAGGCATACTCGCAAGCAAACCCAAAATTCTTGTGTTGGACGAGCCAACTGCGGGGTTGGACCCCGTTGGAAAACGAGAAATACTTCGCTTAATTACCTCATTAAAGAAAAGCTATGTCAAAACCGTCCTTATGATTAGTCACAACATGGACGAAATCGGCGAGTATTGCGACAGGGTATTGGTGATGAGCGAAGGCAAATTGATCTCGGACAACTCTCCCCAAAATATATTCGCAGACGAAAGTATCCTTTCGGGTACGGGGTTAAGCTTGCCGCATACCGCCCGTATTAGGCGTATGCTGGAGACGCAAGGTGTTTTTCTGCAAGGAAACCCCTTGTCTGCCGAAGCGTTGGCATACGCCATCGCGGACGCACTGGGAGGTCGTTCGTGAACAGAGATATCACTTTTGGCCAATATTATCCCGCAGACTCTTTTGTACACAAAATGGACCCTCGTGTCAAGTTGATACTGGTAGTCGCTTTTATTGTGGCGGTCTTTCTCGTAAAGTCACTTTTCAGCTATATTGCAATTACTATTTTTGTTATAGTAGGCATTTTGGGCTCTCATGTTCCAATAAAAAGTATACTAAAAAGTGTTAGAGGCATCATCTTTGTAGTCTTGCTTACTGCGATACTGAATGTGTTTTTTTACAGCGGCGGCGAGCGTGTGTTGGTACACTGGTGGAAAATTACGATTACAGTCGAGTCTCTTTTATTTGCCTTGCGCATGGCGTTAAGACTTATTTTTTTGGTACTGGGTACCACTTTACTGACGCTTACCACAACGCCCATGAACCTTACGGACGGCATGGAAAGCCTGATGGCGCCGCTCAAACTAATCCGTTTTCCCATACACGATGTGGCAATAATTATGAGCATCGCGCTTCGATTTATCCCGATACTCATGGAAGAAGTAAACAAAATCATGCTTGCGCAAAAGGCGCGCGGCGCCGATTTCGAAAGCGGAGGGTTAATGAAAAGAGCGAGAGCTTTGTTGCCCGTACTGATTCCTCTTTTTGTATCCGCGTTTCGAAGAGCGGACGAGTTGGCGCTTGCTTTAGACGCGAGATGTTACAACGCGACACCGCACCGCACAAAGTATAAAGTGCTTAAACTGGGCTGGAGAGACGCCGCAGGCGCATTTTACAGCGCGCTTCTAATCTTCGCGGTGGTCGCAATCAACGCCTCTTTTTGGGGCCTGTTCGGTTTTTCTTTAAGCGTATGAAATACAAGCTTATCGTTGAATATTTTGGGAAGAATTATAACGGATGGCAGCGTCAAAAAAACGGCGTGGGAGTTCAGCAGGTATTGGAAGAAAAACTTAGTGACCTTTTGGGCAGTACCATAAAAATTGTCGGCAGCGGCAGAACGGATACGGGCGTTCATGCGTTAGGACAGGTCGCCCATTTCGAAGCGAACACCACGATTCCTCCCGAAAAAATGGTATTTGCGCTAAACACGCTTCTTCCGGACGATATTAAAGTGCAGCGTTGTGAAGCGGCGGATGCCGATTTTCATGCCCAGTACAGCGCAAAGCGCAAAACCTACCGTTATCAAGCCTATCTCTCTAGAATACCGAGCCCCTTGCGCGACGACCGCTACGCCCGCATTGTTCCTCCTCTCGATATCGAAGCAATGAAACGATGCGCGCAAAAAATGGTGGGAGTGCACGATTTTGCGGCGTTTTCCTCTTTGGGCAGCGAAAAAAAGAGTACTATCCGCGAAATTTATCGATGCGAACTGATCCAAAACGGCGACGAACTCTATTTCGAAATCGAAGGAAACGGATTTTTATATAATATGGTGCGCATTATTGTGGGGACTTTGGTGTTTGTCGGGAAAAGTAAACTGCCCGAAAGCATTGCAGACGAAATGTTCCGCACCGGCAATCGGAAAGCAGGCGGCAAAACCTTCCCCGCCAAGGGACTGTTTTTGAAAAGTGTAAGTTATACGAAATAATTCGGTAAAATAAGAAAAAAGCGGAAATTTATGTTAATTGATTGACTTATTTCGGTTAATATAATATTATATTTAGGCATCGTCTCGTTTTGCAAAAGAACCAGCCCCTCGATTGCAAACGGCGAACATAGTTTATTACGGAGGTCTTTACCATGAAAACATATATGGCAAAGCCTGAATCCATCGAAAGAAAATGGTATGTTGTAGACGCGACCGGCATGGTGTTGGGAAGACTCGCATCTCAAATCGCAACCATTCTCAGAGGCAAGAACAAACCCTCTTTTACTCCGCATGTGGATACAGGCGACTGCGTTATCGTTATCAATTGCGATAAAATTGTTCTAACTGGCAAGAAGTCGGAGCAGAAATTTTACCGCTATCATACAGGATACATTGGCGGTCTTAAAGAGACTCGTTACGATAAGTTGCTTCTTAACAAACCCGAGTTTGTCGTTTACCATGCGGTCAAGGGCATGTTGCCCCACAACCCGTTGGGGCGCAACATGATTAAGAAGCTCTACACTTACAAGGGCGCCGAGCACAACCATCAAGCTCAAAAGCCCGAAGCTCTCAAGCTTATATAATGTGAGGTGATGATATGTCAGCCAAAAAAGTAAAAAAAGTTCAGTTTTGGGGAACAGGAAGGCGCAAAAAGGCAATCGCGCGCGTTCGTCTGATTCCGGGCGGAGAAGGCGCTGTCGTAATTAACGGCAGAACAATAGACGAGTTTTTCGGTCTCGAGACCCTTAAATACATCGTCCGTCAACCGTTAGAACTTACCCAAACAACCACAAAATTCGATGTTGCCGTCAATGTATGCGGCGGCGGCGTATCCGGTCAAGCGGGCGCAATACGCCATGGCGTAGCAAGAGCGCTCTGCCAAGCGGACGAAACACTTCGTCCCGCGCTCAAATCCGCAGGATTCTTGACCCGCGACCCCAGAATGAAAGAAAGGAAAAAATACGGTCTGCATAAAGCCCGCAAAGCTCCTCAATTCTCTAAGCGTTAATCGTTCTATTTGTATTGTTGCTCAAAGGTCCGTACAGTACTGTACGGACCTTTTCCATTTGTTATTTTCCATTTTCTGCACTTTTATCTACTATTGTTTCTTCTTTTGTGTTGTGGTATACTTTCAATAATAATTCTCTATAGGAGTCGTTCATGGAAAAGAAAACGCGTCCTTCCCGTTACGGGATAGGAATGTTCGGCACCTCTCTCGCAATCAATATGTTTCGTGGAAGAGTGGCGGCCTTTTATGTTTTAATTAAAGGGTTGACGCTCGAAAACCTTGCGTTGGTGACCTTTGTCTATACTTTTTTGGATGTCATTGATAACCCCGTTTACGGTATCCTGTCCGACAATACGCGAACGCGCTTCGGCAGACGCAAACTCTGGCTTCTAATTGGCGCCCCTCTTTTTGCCATCTTTTTCATTTTGTTCTATTCGCCGCCTCTTTCGCTATCCAAAAACGGTTTATTTATTTGGGCTATGATCTTTTATTTTGTAACAGGCACGCTGGACAGCCTTATTAACGCAAATTACGGTGCACTGTTTCCCGAGCTCTTTCCCGACGATAAAATTCGCGCCAAAACAAACGCCATCCGCCAAACTGCGCAACTGTTTGCCATGATTATCGGTATCGGTCTTACCCCGATGATTGCTGATGCGATAGGCTACACACTTACTGCAATCATTTACGGCATGGTCAGTTTGGCGGTCATTCTTTATATGGCATTCGGCGTGCACGAGCCTCCTACCGTCAAACTGGAAAAAGCGAAGTTCTTCCCCGCGCTTTTATCTATCATCAAATCCAAAAACTTCTGGATGGTCGGCTTTGCCAATGCCTTCTACAGCGCGGCAATGGGACTTGTGATGGCTTCCATTGCCTTTTATGTCAAATTCGCACTTCATTTTGGAAGCACACAAGAAACCATCTTGCTGGGGGTCGTGATACTTGTTGCAATTATTGGTGTCACGCTTTGGAGTACGCTTGTCCGAAAATATGGGACAATAAAAGTTTGGCGCACGGCGCTGATGTTTCTCGCGCTTGCATTTGTCCCGCTATTTTTTGCCAATTCCCTTATCACGGCTATTATGGCCGCCGTTTGTGTCGGTATCGGTTTTTCCGGTTGTATCAGTACCATGGATCTTATGGGCGCAAAGGTGCTGGATGAGGATTATGCGCGTCACGGCATCAAGAGAGAAGGTATTTTTACAAGCACAATGGGCTTTATGAACAGGCTCTCAGGTCTATTTATTTCTTTGGGGCTCTTGCTTGCTTCCAGACTTTATGGGTTTGAAAGTGGCGACGAACCCGGTCTCCGTCCGGACGACGCCTCCCGATTCTTACTTTGCCTTTTCCCCATGGGACTCACGGTTTTAGGGATTGTATTCACTTTCTTTGTTAAATTCGATGAAGAGGCGATTAAACGCCAAACCCGCAAAGATAACAACGCCCCTGAAACATCCCAAGACCAATTAGATATGGGTATTTATGAATAAACAACTGATCATCAATGCGGATGACTTTGGGATATGCACGGAAACAAATAAGGCAATCGCAGAACTGTATCAAGCGAAAAAAATCACCTCTACCTCTCTTTTGGTATCGGCGGAAGCTTCTTCCGAAGCAATACAAATCATCAAAGATAAAAAACTTGATTTCGGGGTACATCTTACCTTAAATTCGGATTTCCAAAGCTACCCTTGGGATGCGGTATCCCCTCGCAAAAGTAATCTTGCAGACAACAACGGAAAACTGTTTGCCGATACCGCGTATATTGCAAAACACGCTCTTTCTAAAGAAGTCACCGCGGAGTGCGAAGCCCAAATAAACAAATGCAAAAGTTTAGGCATTTCACCCGACCATCTCGACAACCATTGCGCCACCATGTACGGTATGAACGGACGGTTGTTTTTTATCAATGCGTTCAGGCTTTCAAAACGGTATCATCTTCCCTTCCGTTTTCCCAAGCGCAACAGTTTTCTTAACGGGTATTTCGGCGGTCAAACGCCGTTCTATATAAGAACGGCGCATAAAGGCGTTGCATTGTGTGCAAAGATTTTGGGGGCAACCATTATAGATGATATGATCACAAACCCCTATTCTATTAAGGATATCCCCGACTACAAAACGCTGGAGAATTATTATCTACGCGCAATAAGCACAATAAAAGACGGCGTAACCGAATTGTTTTTGCATCCTTCTTACGATGCACCAAAATACTCTGCCGCCACCGCCGAATGGAAAAAAAGACAATACGAATTGGCATTCTTGTTCAGTTCTTCATTAGAGAAAAGATTGCAAGACGAAGGCATAACCTTAATAAGTTATAAAATGCTCTAGCATTCTTTTGCCGTATCGAATCCGCCTCTACTTGAGAGCAAGTTTCACAACTATTTTATAATCTTGTACCGCAATTTCTTTTTGGATTGCGGGCTCTTTTACGGAAGTCAGACTGTGCGCCAAAATGTCTTGTTTGATTCTTTGGCCGTATGTGTCTATCGCGGCGGAAACAACTTCGTCTTCGGAGGTAATTTCGGCAAGTATTCTTTGCTCTACCGCAAAACCCGCTTCTTTGCGCAATACCTGAATTTGTCTGATTAGCTCGCGTACAATACCTTCGGACATCAGCTGCTCGTTAATTTCTGTATGGAGCGCCAAAGTGCGTTTGTTTTCGGTGGTAACAATAAAGTTCGCTTTGGGACGGAAATGCTTTTCGAACAACTCGGGCGTCAACCCCTTAAATTCTCCGATATTCACGCTGCCGCTTGCGAGAGCTTTATCCATTGCGCTATACTCTTCGGTATCCAAGGCGTCCACAAGTTTTTTGAGCTTTTGCGCTTCGCCTTTGAGCGCGGCGCCCGCCACACGGAAATTGACGGTATAGTAGACATCGTGATAAAGCGAGCTATCCTCGGTAAACACGACATCTTTAATATTCAGTTCTTCCTTGATTACATGGAGCAGCGGCATTGCGGCGGTTTCGTCTGCCTTGTCGCAAGTAACATATAACAGCGGCAAGGGTTGTTTGACTTTGATTTGCGCCTCGTTGCGCATGCGTTGCGCGACAGCGATGATATCGCGGGCGATTTCGGTTTCGTCCAAAACAGTCGGCTCATTGGGGATATCCAACACCACGGGGTAGTCGGTATGATGCACAGATACGGGCGCATCCTTTTCGAGCGCTCTTACGGTGTTTTGGTAAATGTGTTCGGTAAGAAACGGGATAATTGGGGCCATAACGCCCAAAGTCGATTGGATGGATTGATAGAGACACCAGTACGCGTTAAGCTGATCAACCTTGTCTTCCGTCTTCCAAAAGCGTTTACGGTTGATACGGATATACCAATTGGAAACCTCATCCACATAGGACTCGAATTCTTTGATGAGCGCCGCAGAACGGTACCCGTCCATTGCGGCGCGGGCAATGCCGATAAACTGATTGGTGCGCGTCAGCAACCATCTGTCGCTATGAGGTAACGAGCGATAATCCACCTTATGGTTTTGGACATCGGGGTTGTCGATTGCCGCGTAAAGGTTGAAAAAGATATAGATATTCCAGAACCCCAGCATTTTGCGGCGGGCTTCGTCCGTCAGTTTGTAACCAAAGCGCACATCAGTCGAAACAGGCGCGCTTGCATAAAGGTATCGCACGGGGTCTGCGCCCATTTTTTCGGCGGCTTCATCGAAGCGTATCATGAATCCCGTTTTGGAAAATTTTCCGCCCTCTTCGTTGACAACACTGCTGTGTGCCACCACTTGTTTGTATGGCGCTTTCCCTGTAAGCGCGACGGACATAAACAACTGCGAGTAGAACCAAAGACGGATTTGTTCTTTCATCTCTATCACGAGTTCGGAGGGGAAATTGTTGTTAAAATATTCTTTATCCTCGAAGTACTTTTTGGTCGAAAAAGGCGTGATGCCCGCATCCAACCAGCAGTCACCCACCTCGGGGATGCGCTCTACCAATGCGCCGCATTGGGGACAGCGGATTTTTACATTGTCAATATACGGTCTGTGCAAATGCGGTACACCGTCCAAATTGCCGTGTTCGCTACGGGTTAAAAGCTCCTCTTTGCTGCCGATTACCGTAAGGTGCCCGCACTTTTTGCAGGGGTAAAACGGAAGGGGCAACCCGTAGAAGCGCTTGCGTGAGATG
>JAQVTZ010000191.1 GCA_028699795.1 Clostridia bacterium
TCCGGTTACAAGAAGTACGAGCAGAATTACTAATATAACTGTGGCTTTTGTTTTGCTCACCAGAGTGCCTCCAATTTGAGTAGTCTTTTAAATTATAAATGTTTTATATATTATAGTCAATAAGATAAGGGAATATATTTGTTAATTTTTGCACGGACAGCAAGCAGCGACAAGATACCGATAAATAGCAAAAGTCCGATATCAGTAGGAAAAATTCATTAAATCAAGCTCGAAGTATCTATGAAGTGTTTCCTTAAAGTATTTTCGAACTGGTCTTGAATTATTCCAAACTTTCTATACATGCAATCGCAAGGCTAAGTTCCAACCTTTTGCGAATCAGTTCACAACCAACTTTATACTGTCCCGCAATCGAACCCGTAAAATGCTTGGCGTTTGCGGAACAGCCGCCGCCGCAGTAGTATTTTGCGGGACAATCTTTACAATGTTCTTTGTCGAGCACCGAGGTGCACGCAAACTTTTCTCTGATTTCGGGATACAGGATACCTTCTACTACATTTCCGAGATAATACTCTTGTTCGCCGACAAATTGGTGACAGGGGTAAAGATCTCCCGTTGGGCTTACGGCAAGATATTCGGTACCCGCGCCACATCCCGTCAATCTTTTATTGATACACGGTCCATGTTCGAGATCCATCATAAAATGGAAAAAATTAAACCATTTCTCTGTCTTGCGTCTGTCTATGTATCCTTCGGCAAGTCTCTCATATTCTTTACAAATGGTTTCGACATGAGCTTCTGTGATAGCAAGCGGATGGTCTAGAGGTAAAACAACAGGCTCTAACGATATTTGGTCGAATCCTTGATCATTCAAGTAAAAAATGTCATCTGCAAAGTCGAGATTGTCCGCCGTAAAAGTGCCGCGCACATAATACTTTTTATTGCCGCGCACTTTGCGGAAATCCTTTACGCTTTGCAAAATTTTGTCGTATACATCTTTGCCGCTTTTAGAGTGACGCACACCGTTGTGTGTCTCTTTGCGCCCGTCTACGCTAAGCACGACATTTTCCATGTTTTCGTTAAGGTAGTTGATGATATCTTGATTAAGTCCCAAACAATTGGTTGTAAGAGTGAACAATATCTCTTTGCCTAATTGCGCCGCCCGTTTTTGGGAATAGGTCACTATTTGTTTAACTACTTCGAAGTTGAGCAATGGCTCGCCTCCAAAAAAGTCCACTTCTAGATTATGCCGCGCGCCGCTGTTCTTTAAGAGGAAATCAATCGCTTGCCGGCCCGTTTCGTAAGACATATAGTCTTTGGCGGTATTGTAGGTGCCCCCGCTCGCAAAACAATAATCGCAACACATATTGCAATCGTGACAGATATGCAAACAAAGCGCTTTGACAAGGGCGGTGTTTTTATGAAATTTTTGTAAAGGATGGGGGGCATCAAGCGATCCCTCTGCGACCAAAGTATCGAGTTCCGTCATGATTTCGTTTTTTTCGACAATAGGGATTGCGGTGTAATCCGCTTGTTCCTTTTCGTTCTTTTCTAATCCGAAACGCTCTTTTGCGCACAAAAAAGCGGCGTAGTCTACATGATGAAGACTACCGCTCTCAATATCCCATAAAAAATGAAAGGGTTTGCTTTTATAATGAAATGTAAATGTATGTACCATGAATTTTCCTATTTTTTTTAGGAATGAAAACAATACAGCAATTTGCAAAAACACATGAAAAACGAAATTCCTTACTACGATTGTGTTTTTTGCATTTGGTTTTGTAATCATTTCTGCGTATTATAACGCTTTTTGTTTATGCGGAAGCTATTTAAGAGAATCTACGATAATTTTTTTGTTGATTCTTTCATCCTTGTTTACACAAGATTGATTGCCTACGGTACAACTGGTTTTGCATGCGGATTGGCAGCTCGCAATGCATTCGCCGCAGCCTGTCGCGTGGGTTTTAACCAAAATTTTGCTCGCAACTGTTTTTATATGTTTCATATCGTGCCTCCGATTACTTTTATTCTTTTATTATACATAACTTAGATAGATTAAGCAAGTCATGCCAAACGGAATTCTTTCCTAATTTCCACAAAAATAATTTATAGGCAAACGATAGGATACGATGCGAAACATTGGCATATTTTTGTATGAACCTAAATATAGTATAATGATATAAATGCGGAGGTAATTCTATGAAAGGCAAAGCCGTATCCATAAAAAAAACGACGGTATTCGATAGTATTAGAGGCGTGTTGATAGCCCTGATTGTATCACTTTTAGGTGTATTGATTCTTGCGCTTATCGTTAAATTGACTTCTATCGGTAGCGAAGTGATATTGCCGATAAATCAAGTTCTCAAAATCATAAGCATACTGCTGGGATGTATATTCGGCATCAAAGAAAAGGAAAAAGGCGCTTTGAAAGGCGGACTGATCGGCTTGATATACTCGTTACTTGCGATATTTGTGTTCCTAATTCTCAATAAAACGCTGAGCGGGTCGAGCATCAACTATATTGATCTTGTATCGGGACTTGTCGCAGGTATTTTGTCTGGAATCATTGCGGTAAATTTCAGAAAAAAATAATGAAAACAATAATGAAAGGGGCGGTCTCTAGTAAGGCCGCCCCTTTTGGTTTGTAAACAAATTGTCTAAAAACTACAGCTTGCTTCTAATCGCGTTTTTGACGATTACTACATTCACGGGTTCTTCTTCGGAACCGACATTGAGCGTATATCTGCCTGTCTCTTCGTTAAGCTCGATGATGGTGCCTACAAAACCGCCAATCGTCATTATTTTGTCTCCGACGGTGATGCTGGACATCATCGCTTCCATTTTTTTCTTTTGTTTACGCTGAGGTATGATGGTCATAACAATCATAAGCACAAAAAAACCGCCTAAGATCGCGTACATATACCATTGAGTCTGCGCTAAAATAAAATTCATATCATTGCTCCTTACTATTTATGTTATTAATATTAACATTATTATACCCTGTTTGCAAGTGTTATTTCCATTTTTTTCCGAACACAGAAATTATCTTGTTCTACCCTAGTTTTGCGCTATTCGTGTGCGTTTTGCGTGACACGAAAAATAACGCCCCTACCGTCTTTGGTACCCACAATACGGCTTTTAAAGTATAACCCGTCTTCGAGATAAGTTTCGATAATGGAGATACCCGTATATTCTGCATTCAGCAAACGGGTGCCGTCACTCGCAAACAGCCCGTACAACTCGCCTTCATTTGTAATATATAGCCCGTTTTTAAGACAATATACATTTTCTAACGGCACAATCACGCCGCTTTTGCTAATACGGTAAAACTCACGGGAGGCAGTCTCTTCACTTGTTACTATCTTAGAACCCGTCGCATAACCGTTTACAAACA
>JAQVTZ010000030.1 GCA_028699795.1 Clostridia bacterium
TATCTTTCGGGGGCTTTTGCCTTCGGTGGTTTAGATGCGCAAAAAATGCTTTTAGAAAAAGAGGGTGTCACGGTGTCTCCCGACGGCAAGGTCGACCTTGCGCTCTATCTATGGAATAATGAATGAGAAATATCGCTAAAGCGAATGAAATATCGCTAAAGCGAATTAAATATTGCTAACGCAAATGAAATATTGCTAACGCAAATGAAATATCGCTAACGCGAATTAAGGATAAAATGAATTCTATCCTTAACTCCACACTCCACCCTCCACACTGTGAAAATATAATTGAGGTGCCCGAATAATATTTTTTCGTATAACTATTTTCCGTTAAGCACATACTCTTTTTGCCGGGAGATGTGATGTCGAACAAAGTTACAATTACAGGTATTTCAACTTCAACCTTACCCAAACTGACCGCAAAGGAGTCCGAGAGTATGATCCGGCTAATTAAGGCCGGCAGAAGTGATTTGAGAGAGACTTTTCTTATGGCCAACGCAAGGCTTGTGCTAAGTATGGTACAACGGTTCGGAAAATCGAAAGAAAATGCAGACGATCTTTTCCAAGTGGGTATGTTGGGGTTAATGAAAGCCGTAGACAACTTTGATGTCAGCCTCGATGTCAGATTTTCGACTTACGCGGTTCCAATGGTTTTGGGAGAAATCCGTAGATATGTCAGGGAAGGCACGGCGATGAAAGTAGGCAGAAATCTAAGGGACATTGCTTATAGGGCAGTACAAGCCAGAGACCGTCTCGAAAGAGCGAAGGTCAAAGAAGTGAGCCTAGCAGAAATCGCCGCCGAAATCGATGTGCCGTACAGAGAGGTAGTATCGGCTTTAGATGCAATCGCAGAGCCGTTATCGATCTATGACCCTGTATTTTCGGATACAGACGACGGAATGCTCGTTTTGGACCAAATTAAGGATAAGCGGTCGGATATCGATTATGTAGACAGGTTGACGCTGAGAGAAGGCATTAAGAGTTTGCCCGAAAGAGAGAAACTGGTTGTTCTCTACAGATACTTTATGGGTAAGACTCAAACGGAAATTGCCGATGCCTTGAAAATGTCTCAGGCACAGGTTAGCAGGCTCGAGAAAAACGCCATCGGGCGACTGAAAGAAGCCTTCTAGTCTAAAAAGTCCTCCGCAATCATAAAATGATTAGCGGAGGATTTTTTTTATGAACGGGATAGACTATACTTTTTGCGAGCTACGCGAAAAAGTTGTCGTAAACATTTGTGACGGAAAACAGCTGGGAAGAATTGTCGATATCTGTATTCATTGCAGCGGAAGGGTCGTGGGAGTCATCGCGCCTGGCGATAGTAAATTTTTTAAGAATCTAAAAGGTTGTGACAATATTTTTATCCCGTGGCAAAATGTCATCCGTATCGGTGACGATGTCATCCTCGTAGACCTTCATTCAGGCGTTCCTCCAACCTGTCCTACATGTCAGCAATAGTAAAACAAAGATAACCATGAAATGGTATTGTAGCTTATTTACATTTTAATGAAATTATAGTACAATCAATAATATCATACACAAAAGAGGTGATTCTATGAAGTGTCCGTTTTGCGGAAGTCAGGATAGTAAAGTAATCGATTCGAGGCTTAATGAAGACGGAACATCTATCCGCAGAAGACGCGAATGCATGAGTTGCACCAAGCGTTATACCACTTACGAAAAAATAGAATATACGCCCATCTTGGTGGTAAAAGCAAATGGCAACCGCCAAATTTTCGACGCCATGAAAATAAAGAACGGCCTTATTAAGGCTTGCGAAAAACGCCCAGTGCCCATCGCCAAAATCGATAAGCTGGCATCAGAAATCGAAAAACAGATAACCAATAGCCTTGCCCAAGAAATCAGCTCCAAAAAAATAGGCGAAATGGTGATGGACGGGCTAAAGAACTTGGATGAAGTCGCCTATGTACGGTTTGCTTCGGTACATAGACAGTTTAAAGATATCAACACGCTAAGAGAAGAAATTGAAAAACTAATGGGAGCAAAATCCAAGGACGAATCATGAGAGAATATGTTTTCGAAGGAGAACAGGGCGAAAAACTAAGTCGCTATTTGGGCAGAGTATTGCCAGAATTGGGGCGGGGCTATTTTCGAGAACTCCTCAAAAACAAGGATATCAAAATTAACGGCGCTAGGGTATCTCAGGATACCCCGCTTTTTTGCGGCGACATTGTTGCGGTATACGCCCAAGAAACGAGACTCCAAAAAATTAAAACGGAGACAGCGCTCGAAACGCCCCATATCATCGTCTACCGCAAGCCGCGCGGTATTACCACAGAAGAGTTTTCTACAAGAATAGCCGCGTTTCAAGAGGGCATCAAAGTTTGCCACAGATTGGATACCAATACCGAAGGATTGCTCGTGTTTGCCCGTACTCCAGATGCTTACGATAGCATCAAAGAAGCCTTTAAGAACAACTATATACACAAATACTATCTTGCAAGAGTTATGGGGAACATAAAGGACGCAAGTATGCTTAAAGCGTACTTGGTAAAAGATGAAAAAAAGGGGATTGTTAAAATTTTAGATCATAAGACCGAAAACGCCGTCCCGATTTCTACCGTTCTAAACCCTTTAGAATACGATACGGTATCGAATACCTCGCTTGTCGAAGTAGAATTGATAACGGGTAAAACCCACCAAATAAGAGCCCATTTAGCGCATATCGGATACCCAATTGTAGGTGACCCTAAATATGGCGATTTTATTTTTAACCGTACTGCGGGCAAAGAAAAACAAATGCTAACCGCATACAAACTTACTTTTTCGTTTCCAAACGGGTCTATACTTTGTTATCTCAACAAAAAAGAAATCACGATACAACCTGATTTTGATTGACAAAAATCGGCAATTTTCGTTGTTTTCCCTCATATAATAGTTAGACACGGAGGTGTTTTATTTTACTTGAGGGTTTTTTTGCTGTTCTTTCCAACATATTGCTGTTTACCTCCAAGCTGGATAACAGCAACTCTTTTCCGCATCCGCTTTCCCCCGAAAAGGAACAGGAATTTATTAAAAAATTTAAAGAAAGCGGCGATCTCTCTGCAAGAGATACGCTAATTAAATACAATTTGCGGTTGGTCGCCTACATCGCAAAAAAATATACCAATTACCCCGACCAAGATGAATTGATTTCCGTGGGAACATACGGACTGATTAAGGCGATTACATCGTTTCAACCCGAAAAGAATACGCAGCTTGCAACTTATGCAAGCAAATGTATCGAAAACGAAATCTTGATGGCGATGCGCAGTTATAAAAAAAGGCAGGGGAATATTTCAATTTATGAAACGATAGGTATGGACAAAGACGGCAATGAAATGATGCTTATCGATTTGTTATCGGTGGATGAAGAAAGCGTTTATAGTCGCATGGAATGCGAGCTGATGCGTGACAGTATCAAAAAAATTATTGTTAAATATCTAAACGAGCGAGAGCAAAACATTATCAATTACCGATTCGGTCTAAAGGGAAGCGTCATTATGACACAGCAAGAAGTGGCCGATATCTTAAAGATTTCACGGTCTTATGTTTCAAGAATCGAGAAAACCGCGCTCACCAAACTAAAGTGTGCGATAAGGAAAGAGAATTTGCAAATATAAGGTGAATATTCTGCGATACAAAGCAACAGTAATTGGCTGAGATATCGAGGTATTTGTGCTTGCAAACGGGGTATTATTTTGTTATAATAAGCAAGCTAAGTCAGCCAGACGGTCGCATCGAAAGATGAGGAAAGTCCGAGCACCGCAGGGCAAGGCGGCAGGTAACTCCTGCTGAAGGCGACTTCAAGGAAAGTGCAACAGAAAAGTACCGCGAAGCGTGAGCTTCGCAAGGGTGAAAAGGCGCGGTAAGAGCGCACCGGCAGTTCGGCGACGAAATTGGCCGTGTAAACCCCGCCCGGTGCAAGAAAAAAGAGCCAATGGACGGCCCGTCCGGCTCCTCAATCGCTTGAACGCATAGGCGACTATGCGTCTAGACAGATGACCGTTTAATACAGAACTCGGCTTACAGACTGGCTTAGCATTTATTCCCAACTTTACGGCGGCTTTTTTTTGAAAGCCGTCGTTTTTGTTCCTATTTGATTTCATTAAAATATTTATCAAATGTTTCCCTCATATTCTAATTTAATATCGCTTGCCGTTTTATAGCGTTATTTGTTATAATAGAATGACAAAAGAGTAAGGAGATGATCTAATTGGCAAGTATAACAATTAACAAAGATGCCTGCAAAGGCTGTGCGTTGTGCGTAAAAGCATGCCCCAAGAATGTCATAGAGATCTCGAAAGAGTCCAACAAAGCTGGCTATTTCGTGGCGGACCCCGTGCGCATGTCAGATTGCATCGGCTGTGCGTTTTGCGCCGTCATGTGTCCCGATGTTTGTATTACGGTAGAGAGGTGAGGATATGAAAAAACTAATGAAAGGCAATGAAGCGATAGCCGAAGCCGCAGTAAGAGGCGGTTGCCGCGCGTTTTTTGGATATCCCATCACTCCCCAAAATGAGATCCCCGAATATTTAAGCAGAAGAATGCCCGAAGTAGGCGGCGTATTTATACAGGCCGAAAGCGAAGTTTCCGCAATTAACATGGTATACGGCGCGGCAGGCGCAGGCGCAAGAGCAATGACTTCAAGCTCTAGCCCTGGTATTAGCCTGAAGCAAGAGGGTATCAGCTATATCAGCGGTGCCGAACTTCCTTGCGTTATCGTCAATATCGTAAGAGCGGGACCCGGCTTAGGAGGGATTTTGCCCGCGCAATCAGATTATTTTCAGTCTGTGAAAGGTGGTGGACACGGCGATTATCATATGCTGGTATTTGCGCCGGAATCCGTACAAGAGGCGGTCGACCTCATTTATAATGCATTCGACAAAGCGGATCAATACCGCTCTCCCGTTATGATTTTAGGCGACGGTATGTTGGGACAGATTATGGAAGCGGTAGAAATACCTCCCATGAAAGACCCGACAACCTTTCCAAAAAAAGAATGGGCAACAGACGGCACGGGCGTAGGAGAGGGCAGAAGAATCGTCAATTCTTTGTATATCGAACCCGATGTGTTGGAAAAAGTCAACCAAAAATTGGCTGCAACTTATGCCGAAATGGCCGCAAACGAAACGGCTTACGAGGCATATAAGACAGATGACGCCGAAGTTGTGTTAACCGCATACGGTACGGTGGCGCGCATTTGCAAAAGCGCAGTCAATATGTTGCGGGCAAAAGGCGTAAAAGCGGGCTTGTTAAGACCAATTACGCTGTATCCGTTCCCCTCAGACGCAATCGCAAAGGTTGCCGCAGAGCCGCAAGTAAAGAGATTTTTAACCGTAGAGCTCAGCATGGGGCAAATGGTAGAAGATGTTCGTCTTGCGGTAAACGGCGCAAAACCCGTAGATTTTTACGGCAGAACGGGTGGCTGTGTGATGTCCCCCGAAGATGTTATGAATGTTATTTTAGAAAAGGAGGGCAAATAGATGGCTACCGTATTCAAAAAGTCAAAGATGTTAACCGATACCAAGTTCCATTATTGCCCAGGCTGTACCCACGGTATCGCGCATCGCTTAGTAGCCGAGGCTTTAGAAGAACTTGGTTGCGAAGGCAAAACGATAGGCATCGCGCCCGTAGGGTGCTCGGTGTTTGCGTACAACTATTTTAATTGTGATATGCAACAGGTCGCGCACGGCAGAGCGCCTGCCGCGGCAACGGGCGCAAAGCGCGTACATCCCGATAAGGTAGTATTTGCCTATCAAGGCGACGGCGACCTTGCCAGTATCGGTACCGCCGAAATCGTGCATGCGGCCGCCCGAGGCGAAAATATTACGGTTATTTTTATCAATAACGCAATCTATGGCATGACGGGTGGACAAATGGCGCCCACAACGCTTTTGGGCCAAAAGACGACGACTTCGCAATATGGCAGAACGGTACCCCTTAATGGTAACCCAATTAAAGTATGCGAAATGCTGTCTACTTTAGACGGGCCTTCTTATATCGCTAGATGTTCGCTTGCTGACCCCGCAAGTGTGCTCAAAGCAAAAAAGGCGATTATCAAAGGTTTCAAAAATCAATTGGAAGGGAAGGGGTTTACGCTGATAGAGTTGCTGTCTACCTGTCCCACCAATATGGGTCTGACGCCTCTTGCAGCGCTAGACTATGTAAAAAATGATATGTCCAAGATATTCCCGCTGGGAGTATTCAAGGATATCGACGCGATTAAATAAGGAGGCTTAATATGGAAGAAAAAATCATTATCGCGGGCTTCGGCGGACAGGGCGTTTTAAGTCTCGGACAATTTATTGCGTACGCGGCGATAGCAGACGGCAAAGAGGTGACTTGGCTCCCCAGCTACGGTCCCGAAATGCGCGGCGGCACCAGCAATTGCAGTGTGGTCGTAAGCGACGAAAAGGTAGCAAGCCCCATTATCGCCAATCCCGATTACCTTATCGCAATGAACAAACCAAGTCTTTATAAGTTTCAAAACAAAGTGAAGACGGGCGGCACGATTATTGTTAATAGCTCTCTTATCGCGGACAAAGTCGAGCGTGACGATATCAAAGTGGTTTATTTGGACGCGGGCGCGCTTGCGCTGCAAGCGGGCAACCCCAAAACAGCCAATATTGTTGTTTTGGGCGCGTATATTAAGCTAAGCGGCTTGTTTACGCAAGAACTCGTTGCCAAAATGATACAAGAAAAGTTTGCCGCAAAACCCAAAGTGATACCCGCCAACCTAAAAGCGTTGGAACTCGGCACTCACGCGGTATAAACAGCCTTTTTATTATCCCAATTATTAAAAAACCGAAGACAATTCATGCGTCTTCGGTTTTTTATTCTCAAAAAGCAGATTGTATATGTAACGAATAATAGGAGCTTATTTATATTACAATATACATAGGTACAATGCTAAGGTTCGGTCTTGCTAAATAGTAACAAATGTGATATGATATAGAAACAAGTTCCTTGTTGTTCAAGTTCTTGTTGTTAAGGAGTGATTGTTATGAATTTCTTTACGGAAATTGCCATACTCTTCAGCGGGATGCAGGCGCCCGTAATCGTCTGCCTCGTTGTCGGGCTTATTTTTGTTATTATAGAGATATTTCAGCCCGGTTTTGGTATCTTCGGAATACTGGGCGGATTGCTTTTGGTTGTCGGGATTATCCTAAGAGTATTGGTGGGAGATGGCAATGTGTTTGCCCAAATTGCCCTTTTGCTCTTTTTCCTTTCAATTATTATTATCGGTGCATTTATTATAATGGTACAACTTTCCAAAAGAGGGTGGATATCGCGTTCGCCGTTGTTCCAGAAGGCTACGGCAGTGGCGACAGACCGTTCCGAAGGTACCGATGATTTCAGCTTGCTTATCGGCAAAGACGGCATAGCCACAACCGATCTCAGACCTGTAGGAAAAGCCGAAATCGAAGGAAGAGTTTATGATGTCGTTTCGGATACTTTTTATGTTGCCAAGTCAAGCAAAATAACTGTGATTGCGGCAGAAGGCGTAAAAATTACGGTAAAGAAATCGGAGTAGCAAAACATCTTTGTGATATACTGATTAAAGATTGAATTATAAAAATTGTAGTTTATAATAAAAAAAGGAGAACAAAATTATGGTAATGTTAGCTCTCGCGGGCGGATGGATCGCGTTTATAGTGATTTTCATTGTTGCGCTTATTTTAGCAATCGCACTCATCCCGTTCAATATATGGTTCCGTGCACTCGTATCGGGCGCCCCGGTATCAATCTCAAGGCTTATCGGTATGAGGCTTCGCAAAATCAGAGTTGCGATGATAGTAGACGCTTATATAACAGGCAAAAAAGCGGGTCTGGAAATCGATATCGAAACGCTCGAAACACACTATATGGCAAAAGGGGATGTTGTAAAGGTCGTCAACGCGCTTATCAGCGCGCATAGTGCCAATATAACACTTAACATCAAAACCGCTATGGCAATCGACCTTGCAGGCCGCGATGTCCTTAATGCTGTCAAAGTTTCCGTAAACCCCAAAGTAATTTCTACACCGATGATTTCGGCAATCGCCAAAGATGGTATCGAACTCAGGTCTAAAGCGATGGTAACCGTTAGGGCGAATCTTGCAAGGCTTATTGGCGGCGCGGGCGAAGAAACCATCATTGCCCGTGTGGGCGAGGGTATCGTCACTTCTATCGGCAGCGGTATTTCGCATAAGGATGTGATAGAAAATCCCGACCGTATTTCCAAAACCGTCCTCGATAAAGGATTAGATACCGGTACGGCATACGAAATTTTGTCTATCGATATCGCGGATGTCGATGTCGGCCGCAATGTTGGCGCGCAATTACAGATGGACCAAGCCGAAGCGGATAAGAAGATTGCACAGGCAAAAGCCGAAGAAAGACGCGCTTTGGCCGTTGCGCAAGAGCAAGAAATGAAAGCCAAGACACAAGAAATGAAAGCGTTGGTCGTTGCGGCGGAAGCCGAGGTTCCAAAGGCAATGGCGGAAGCTCTGCGTACGGGCAAGATTGGCTTTATGGATTATTATAATATGCAAAACATTCAAGCCGATACGGCGATGAGAAGCGCGATAGGCGGCGACAGGCACGATTTGCCCAAACAAAAGGAAGATAAATGAGCCTTTTTGATGAATTATTAAAATACGAAGAAAGCTCTTCGTCATCTTCCATTAAGCCTGTCAGCAAGACGCCATACAGCACCCCGCCAAAGCAAGGCGCGGTTAGACCTGTGGTGGCAAAGTCTGCGCCGAAACCAACGGCAAAACCGAAAGCCGAGACCCATAAGCCGCCTTCAGCGCGTAATGCAAAAGTCGAAAAGGTAGACTATGTAAAATACGACTCCGAAGGTTGCAAAGAACATTATAATAATAGATATGTCTCTAACGACCAATACTATCTTATCCCTCAAGAAGTAGCCCGCAATTATAGCATAATTACGCAGGCAATCGTGTTGGGAGAGGCTTTGGCAACCCCGAGATATAAAAAACCCTGGCGGCCCAGGTAACGGAGCAAAGCATGCTGCTAAAAATCAGCAAGGACAGGGGAGACAGCGATAGCTGTATCCGTTTTGCGGCAGAAGAGTATATGAGATTCAACGGGCTCGAAATCAACGGGCCCGTTGAAATATCGCGCATTAACGGCAAACCGATATTGGAGAACTTGCCGGTTTTTGTCAGTTTTTCACATACAAAAGGACTAAAGGCGTGTGCGGTTAGTGACAAACAGGTTGGTGTCGATGTCGAAAGAATGTGCGGCAACAGGGATTTTTTAGCATTGTCTAAGCGTTTTTTCGGCGAGGGAGAATCTACAAAAAGAAGGTACCAATTCTATAAATTATGGACCGCAAAAGAAGCGTTGAAAAAACTTACCGAGGCGCCGCTTACCGAAGTACTTAAAACAACAGATTATTCCAAAGTACGACACTTCGATTTTATCGCGGGTATTGCCCTCTCTGTGGCAGGCTGCGGCAAATTTTTTATCGTTTTGTTTTTTTAGAAATAGGAACTCTCAAAAATTTAATTTTGTTAATTACCATCTGTTTTTTGCTTCTTCCACAAAAGCAAGCATGTCTTTTACTATGATTTCGGTACCGTCATTCAATACCGCAACCCCGTTAAAATACCCGAATACTTGATGGCATCTATTGTTGACCCATAGCAATCTTATCTTTGTGTCATTGTCGAACAGAGGTGTAAAAGTCATCTCGAAGCGTTTGTCTTCGGAGTAAAACTGCCAAGGGCTCATATAATCGGCCCTTGTATAAGAGATCTTGCCGAGTTTGTGCGCTTTTCCGTTATAAAAGAGGGTGTTTTCGGTGGCATTGGCTGTATCGCCGAACACGCCGATATTAAATCCGAATAGATTGCCGTTTATTTCGGTACTTCCATTACCCCACCACCAAGTATGCGCGTAGGGGAGGATCCCTCTTCCCCAATCAATCAATCCGAATGATTGATCTTTGGTAAAGACGGCTTTAATATCTCCGAATGCGGCAAAGCCTTCTGCCCGCATACAGCATTGCTTATAATTATGATAGAATTCATAAGGTTTTTGAAAGGGTGTGACGACCAAGATGCCATCGGTATCTTCGGGATAAGACAGGGTAAGGTCTATTTTGCAAGAGCCGTTTTTGGTGAGCGCGTTTACGGCGAATTTGCGAATTCCTTTGCCAACCTCTATATCTATATGGTAATTTTTTGTATGTTTTTGTAATTTACAAGGCGTGGTGGCCGTTTCTGCCAAGCCAAGACTGCGCATCGGTAAAATCAAAGGAAGAGTAGCTTCATATTTGTTGCCTTGATAATCGAATAGAACCGCATTGATCGCGCCCGCATAAGACACATGTCCAAAAGTGATCTGAAGCGTCCAATCGGAGTTCGATATCTGATAAAAATCCCACTCTTTATAGCGGAAAGGATGCTTTATTTTATCGGCATTATTTACAATAACAGGCTTATGCGCGTAACCAAACTGCAAAGGGGTCCCTTCCTCCGAGAGCAATACTTGCGACTTAAGTAATGGTTGATTCATTGTTATTCTCCTTATGAAGAATGATTTCGTATTACATGTGTTTCAAGTACCGGTTTTATTAAATTTAAAACTTCATTGTTAAACATGATGCCGTCATGTCCGTTATAGTTTATTTCTTGAATGTCTATCATGATGACATTTTGGGCGTCTAACGCATGGCCTGCCGTTGCGCTGTAGGCCCAAACAACACCATCCCCCCGATTGTCATAGGAGATATTGGTTATTTTGCTTATTGCAGTATCGATATCGACCATATGCCGTGTTTCAATCCCTGTACCTGCGACATAGACGGTATCTACAAATTCGGTTACATGATGGTATTTCTCTTGTATCTTGATAAAGTCTTTTCGTTGACTAGTAAGCATATTTTGATAGACGGGTTTTACGGCTCCCGTATCGGTGCGCGCAAAGTCCCGAGAACAAAAATAATCGTATAACTCATCATAGTCTGTAGTTTCGCCGTTCAAAAGAATCGGCACTTCTTGTTCGGTAAACACGCTAAGTTGGCTCATGGCGGGGTAAGGGAGTAGTTCTGCGAGAGCAGGCACATCATATACCAAATCAAATATTCCGAGGTTTTGCATAAGGGTTGTTTGGGCTCTCTGAATACTATCATCCAGCCCTGTCGATTTTTCAAACAACCAATCTATGATATCTAAAGAGCCTAAAAAGGGAGCCGAAACAGGCAAAAATAAATCCACCTTCTTTCTGTTGCTTTCTTTAGACAAATATTTTGTAACCACATTTCCGCCCATGCCGTGCGAAATAAAAATAATATTGGTATAATCGTTTTCATCTATAAACTGTTCTAATTTTTGCGCCGTTTGCGCATTGCTTTGACGCCAATCATACTGCCATGTTACAATTTCGTAACCGCAATCTGCATATTCTGCTACAAGAAAGTCGGTCAAGTTTTTGGTGATACCGTTAAACCCATATTGATCTAAAGTATACCCGTCTTCGCGTAGGAGCGAAGCATTGGCGGGGAGTAGTTGTTTAATGGGGTTGCATTCTTCATCGAAACTGAAAACTGAGGAAATGTATTCTGCAAAGAACTCGGGATTGTTTTCTGCTTGCGCTTGCAACCAAGCGGGGTTTTCGCTCCAAACGACGGTGTTTTCGTATTCGGGATCGGTGAGACTGCTTTCCATGAAACCGGGAAGAATGATAAACGCTTTATTGACCTCAGGCTGAGGTCTGTTGGCGTATTGGATATAGAGTAAAATGCCTGTAATGAGTGCGCAAACAATAAGAATACACGCTATAACTGTAGTTAGTGCTTTATGCCCTTTGGAAATCGGCCTCATGATAGAGATGTACCTCCGCCCATATTTTCAGCTTATTGTAGCATAATCACCAATAAAAATCAATAGCGCAAACCTTTTCCTTCATTCATATTGACGAAACGGAAGCTATTCATATATAATATAAATAATAGTGTGCATCTTGGAGGAAAAATGACAAATAGAAGAACGGTGAAAAAAACGATTTATGTTGTTGCAATCGTATTGCTTATCATATTACCTTTGGTTATTGGTGCAGGTTTTGTTTTTTGGGCGTCGGCCGATAAATCTGGTGGCGGCTATCGCTTTTTCGAAGGATTGTTTGGCGAAAGATACGAAGCCGAGCAAGCATATTACACCTATGATTCCCAATACGCTAGCGCGAAAGCGGTAGATCCCGATTTCAAATCTCCTGTGTATGTGTTGGGAGACTCCATCTTAGAAAATATCCCTGTTTCGGATTACGCCTCCCGTTTGCCCCAAAACGCTGTACGAGAGCTTTATATTCCCGCAGACATGAGATATGAAGGTATCGGTTTATTTTCATGTTACATAGATCACAACAATGATTTTGCAATCCAAAAGACAACGACGGAAGCCGGCTTGCAACTGTTCGACACCTCTAAACCCACTCTTATTTTTATACATGGTATGCAACTTAATGACGGCAGTTACAAAGATGAAAACAGCTCGTATCTCAAGCCTTTTATTCAGGGCGGATATAATGTGTTATTGTTCCGTTGGAGTCAGCTTGCGGACGAGAGCACTCCTATGGAGATAGAGCCCAAGTTATGGGGTACCACCCAAGACAAAAGTAAAAATCTTTATGGAATGCGCTGGAGAGATAACGACCCCGAACATTCCTATAGAGAAGACGATATTCCCAATGCCTCTGTTGCCGAAATTTTCGGCGCCTATTATATCGATTTGATGTCCAGATTCGATTATACGGGTCGTAGTATACAGCTTACGGGGCACTCGATGGGCGGTCAAGTTGCGTTTGCCGTTGCCTCTTTTCTGCTTACCAAAGAGCAAGAAGGGTTGATGCCGCCCGCGTATCTTCCCGACAAAGTAACGGTATTTGACCCCTATATTGCGCCCTTTAGGAACGAAGTATTTTGTGATTGGTTGGGGATACATATTACAAGACCGATGTATGATAACGAAGGCAACCCTGTCTATTCTCCCAAAACAAACGAGCAGAAATACACATCCGCGATCAATGTAATTGCAGATACGGCGCAAGCGCTGACAGACAGGGGCATTGCTTGCGAATATGTTCCTGCGATTACGGGGTATGTTCATTTTCTTTTGTACGGGTTAGATCCAAATGAACCGGCGGTAGACAAGTTTTTTGAAAACTGCGTTGTACTTAACTTCCGCTCCGATTGGGCGCCAAAAACCGATTTTAACGGATTTCACGGCGCGGGCCGCAATTGGTATTTCCAAACCGTATTGCGCGACTATTATTATGACCATGCCATGAATAACACGATAGACTATGCGCCGTCTGCAAACATGCCGTTAAGTTATTTCTTTGCAAGGACAGGCACTAAGTATGACATGCAAGAAAACATGACGAAAGACGACA
>JAQVTZ010000192.1 GCA_028699795.1 Clostridia bacterium
GGCGCGGTAAAAGCGGCAACGGACGCGGGAGCCGCGGCGGCTTCCAAAGTGGGCGAGCTTGTCTCGGTACATGTCATCCCCAGACCGCACGGAGATGTAGAGTTTATTCTTCCTACATTAGACGGCTGCAAAAAGTAAGCTGTAACCAATGAAACTGATAGACGAAGCGTATCTTCGCGCGGCGCGTATCCCTGCGGGAACCAAAGAGTACTTTGTTCCCGAGGGCACGGTAGTAACCCCTCTTGCAAAAGAGTATCTTATCGCGCGCAAAATCGAACTTGTAGTTGGCAAAACGGCGATAAACACGGAGACGATGACAGTTAAGTCCCTCCCGCAAAGCGGCCCCAAAAGGTTCATTGACGCGGCAACCGGTCAAAATTTGCCAAACAAGCCTGAACATATGACGCATCTTCATGACAATTTTTTGGTGCCCAAAACGCATCCGAGAATTGTGTTTCGCGGCAAGTTGGACTCGCTGGAGGCAAAAATCATTGAGTTGCAAATCGAGGCAAAAGGCTGTGGGAAAGACGAGCTTTCCCAATGTTTGCAAGAGGCGCTTTGCTATGTACGGGCGGTGCTTGCGGCAGAAGTGAACGAAAAAGAGTTGCAAGAGGGCACGCTGTTCGGCTACGATTCGGACGGTTTGAGAAAGATTTCGCATAACATCAAAGAGGCGTTCGGCTTCGACCATCCCGTGCCGTCGGCAGACAAAGGCATAATTGCCGCAAGGTTAAATACTTTGCGTACGCAAGTAAGAGAGTGCGAGCTTGCCGCGGTCGCCGCGTTCGGGAACGACAGAACGGATATCGTGCGCGCGCTCAACAGGCTATCAAGCGGCATTTACATTCTGTTTTGCCGTGAAATAGCAGGGCGCAACGAAAGGGGAACCCATGAACGAAACAGAAATTAGAAATATTGTTGAAAAAGTCTTGACCCGTTATTCTACGGAAATTCCGAACCCTAAGGGCGGCGGAATACCGCTGGAAGTGTCGGCAAGACATGTTCATCTTACCCGTGAGGCGGTAGAAACGCTGTTCGGCAAAGGCGTAACGCTCGGCAAGGTGCGCGCGTTGTCCCAACCCGGGGAGTTTTTGAGTGACAAAAGGGTCAAGCTCGTCACCCCAAAGGGAGAATTTGACAATGTCGCCGTACTCGGACCCGAGCGCAAAAGCGTACAGGCAGAGCTATCTGCTACCGATTGCCGCGCGTTGGGGATTCAGGCGCCCGTCAACCTTTCGGGAGACTTAAACGGCGCGGCGGATGTTTTGATTATGGGCGAGAAGGGTGTTCTGGATGCGAAAGGAAGCGTGATTATCGCCAAAGCGCATCTACATTTTACCCCGACGGATGCAACAAACTATGGCGTTTCGGACAGGCAAAGTGTCAGCATTAAGATTGATAGCGCGCGACCCGTTACCCTGCACGATGTGGTGGTACGGGTGAGCAGCAACTTCAGCGCGGCAATGCATATTGACTTCGACGAAGCCAACGCCTGCCTTGCCACACCCGAAACAAAAATTACGATTGTCAAGTAGGAGGCGCAAAAAAGATGGATCAGCGCGAACTGATAGAACTGGTAACAAAAGAAGTATTGAAACAGATATCCGCCGCAAATAACGGGGAAAATTCTGTTTTGGTGTTGGGAAACCCCGATTTGTTGCCCCAATCCATAAAAGACAAATACAATTTGCTGGGCGCGGACCGCTATACCTGCGAAGAGGATATCGATACTTTTCAAAAAGTATACATTACGGAGTTGAGCCTTGCAGAGCTTGCGGATATTGCTCTTGGCAGAAATTCGGGCAAAACCGCTTGCGCGACGCTTTCTGCGCTGCTGAAAGGGAAAGAGGTTTGGCTTTTGGACAGCGCGCTCGGGTTTCGCAAATATGGCGCGCAAAACGCGAGAGCGCTGTTGCAGCTTTACGAAGGGTATGCGCGTACGCTGTTAACCTTTGGCGTAAAGATGTTCAACGGCAAAAAGGCCGCCAATCTCTATAGCGCAAGTGCCGCTCCCGACCCCGCTCTGCCCGAAGGCGTTATCACCGAAGCGGTGGCGCGGAGGTTAATTGACGCCTGCGAAGGGGAGAGTATCAAGCTGAAAAAAGGCGCGGTCATTACCCCGTCGGCAAGGGATGTTATAAAAGAAGCATCCAAAAAAATCGAGTTAATATAAGAGGTGCAGTATGAAAATTTGCGTGGTAGTAGGACATGTCTGGGCAACCAAAAAAGAACCCGCTTTAAACGGTCTGAAATTCATGGTCGTCAAAGACGATAAAAGCGGCGAAGAGTTTGCCGCGGCTGACATGGTGGGCGCGGGCATCGGCGAAAAGGTGCTGATTGTCAACGGAAGCACGGCGCGCCGCGCAGTGGGCGCGGACGAAAGGCCGGTGGATGCCGCAATCGTGGGCATCATTGATACCCTCGAAGTCGAAAAAGAAACGACTTCCGACAAATAAGCGAAAAGACGATGGATAAGATATTGCAAAGTATTTTTCAAGCGGGCGTTGTGGGTTGCGGCGGCGCGGGGTTTCCGACACACGCCAAACTGAACGCCAATCCCGAGTATCTTCTTGTCAACGGTGCCGAATGTGAGCCGTTGCTTCGGACAGACAGATTTCTGATGCTACATAAGGCAAAAGAAATTGTTTCGGCATTGGCAGAAATCAAACAAGCTCTCAGGTGTCCGAAAACCATAATAGTCATGAAAGACACCTATAAAGAAGAAATAGGGAGCCTAAAAGCGGCTATCAGGGAAATAGATACGGATATCAGCTTTTGTCTTATGAAGAGCTTTTATCCTGCGGGAGACGAGCACGCCGTAGTATATGAGGCAACTGGCAGGGTGGTGCCTGCCGCGGGGATTCCCTTGGATGTAGGGTGCGTGGTGAGTAACGCAGCAACAATATATAATGTACATAAAGCGTTACAAGGGGTCGCGGTTACGAGGAAAATTCTTACCGTAACGGGCGCTGTTGCCGCGCCTTGCGTGATGGAAGTGCCGTTAGGCGCATCGTTTAAAGAGTGTATTGCCCATGCGGGCGGCCCGAACTGCAACGATTATCGAGTGGTATCAGGCGGCCCGCTGATGGGAAACTATTTTTCCAAAGAAGAAAGCGAATACGAAGTTGTAACCAAAACGACCTCGGGCATTTTGTTGCTGCCTCTTAATGCGGGCAAAAAAGAATTGACGATAGAACAGATGAAAAACCGCGCGAGAGCGTCGTGTATCCAATGCACTTATTGCACCGAGCTTTGTCCGAGGTATTTGCTGGGGCATCCGATAGAGCCGCATAAGATTATGCGCAAGCTTGCTTACGCCAAAGATTTTGATT
>JAQVTZ010000193.1 GCA_028699795.1 Clostridia bacterium
GCAAAACAGGTGATGCCATCGGGAAGTTGCTCAAATTGCGTCCCGAGACCGCCGTCATCGAAGAAAACGGAGTCGAAAGAGAAATCCCTTACAGCGAAATCAAACAAGGGGATATTTTGGTGGCGCGTCCCGGTGAAATGATTGCCGTAGACGGTGTGATTGTCGAAGGCAATACCTCGGTAGACCAATCTTCGCTTACCGGCGAAAGTATTCCTGTCGAAAAAGTGACTGGCGACAAGGTGATGGCGGCTACCGTCAATAAAAACGGATTCATAAAGTATCGCGCCGAAAAAGTCGGAGCGGATACCACGCTGTCCCAAATTATAGAGCTGGTCGAAGAGGCGGCTTCCTCCAAAGCGCCTATCGCCGCGCTTGCGGATAAAATAAGCGGCTATTTCGTGCCTGTGGTCATCGCAATCGCTCTTATTTCAGGGGCGGCGTGGTTGCTCGCGGGATACGGATTCGATTTTGCTTTAAATATCGCGATATCCGTGTTGGTAATTTCCTGTCCGTGCGCTTTGGGACTTGCGACACCCGTTGCGGTAATGGTGGGTACGGGTCGCGGCGCCGCTGACGGTATCCTTATTAAGTCGGCTCAGTCGTTGCAAACGGCCTATTCTGTCGATACCGTCGTTTTGGATAAAACGGGAACCGTGACGGAAGGAAAACCTTCGGTGACGGATATCGATACCGACTTAGACGAAAATGAACTGTTATCGCTTGCCGCCGCGGTCGAAAAAAAGAGCGAACATCCGCTTTCCGAAGCCGTTGTCGCAGAGGCCGTGCTTCGCAAACTCACGATACCCGAAGCGAAAAACTTCTCCGCTGTAACGGGAAAGGGCGTTTCTGCCGAGGTAAACGGCAAGAAAATTGATGCTGGTAATGCCGCATTCATGCAAGAAAATGGCATAGATGCGGCGGATTATCTTTCTAAAGCCGAACGGTTTGCCCAACAAGGCAAAACACCGTTATATTTTTCGTCGAACGGGAAAGTAATCGGCATTATTGCGGTTGCTGACAAACTTAAGGATACTAGCGTATCGGCGGTAAACGCATTACGGAAAAAGGGGTTGGAAGTTATACTTCTCACGGGAGATAACCAAAAAACAGCAGCCGCTATCGCGCGCAAATTAGGCAATATTAAAGTGATTGCCGAGGTGCTGCCGCAGGGAAAAGAGCAAGAAATTTCCGCATTAAAGGCAAACGGGCGCAAAGTCGCCATGGTAGGGGACGGCATCAACGATTCTCCCGCGCTTGCCGCCGCCGATGTCGGTATCGCCATTGGCGCGGGCAGCGATGTGGCAATCGAGTCCGCCGATATCGTGCTGATGAAAAGCGATTTACGCGATGCCGTTTCCGCTATAGAATTAAGCAAATCAACCTTCAGAAACATCAAAGAAAATCTGTTTTGGGCGTTTTTTTATAATGCTTTGTGTATTCCGCTTGCGGCAGGGGTATTGTATACCTCTACGGGTCTCAAACTCAATCCGATGATTGCCGCCGCCGCAATGAGTTTGAGCTCGCTGTTTGTGGTAACCAACGCGCTGCGGCTGAGGTTCTTTCGGTCAAGTTTCAACAAAAAAAACAAAAATAAGGAGCAAATGATCATGCAAAAAATCATTACAATAGAAGGGATGAGTTGCAACCATTGCAAAGCCCGTGTCGAAAATGCGATTTCCGCAATCGACGGCGTACAAGCTGTTACGGTAAACCTCGAAGAAAAACAAGCAACTCTGCTCCTTTCTAAGGAATTGGAAGACAAAGTTTTAACTTCTGCGGTAGAAGATGCGGGATACAGAGTTTTGAATATCCGTTAATAATAAGTTTTCATCATAGTTTTTTTGAAAGTATAGGGCGTTTTTTCGTTTTCCTTTATTCTATTCGTAACAAAAAAGGCATAATTTTCATATTGTATCTTAGTTATTTTTCGGGGGTAAGTTATGCAAATTTATGTTGTAAAGGCGGGAGATTCGCTTTGGGATATCGCGCGTACTTATAATACGACAGTTAACGATATTGTAGAAGCCAATTCTATCCCGCAGCCTGACAGATTGGTGGTAGGGCAAGCTTTGGTGATACCGATACAGGGGATGTATTATTTTGTAGAGCCCGGAGACAGCTTGTGGTTGATAGGACAGAGATTCGGGATAGATTACAGAGAGCTTGCGCGCATCAATAACATCAATGTCAATGCCGTGCTGAATGTAGGACAAAGATTATACATACCGAGACGAGCAAGAACCAACGCCGTTACCAATGCGTATTTCGAGCCGATAGGCGCGCGACCTTCTCAAGCATTATTGGAAGATGCCCGCCAAGCGGCGCCGTATCTTACCTATTTTGCGCCGTTTAGTTATCAGGCAAGGGCGGACGGATCGTTGGCGCCTCCGCCGACCGCGGACATTAGTTCGATTGCACGCTCTTACGGCAATAGCCTGATGATGGTTGTCACCAATATTCGAGGAGGGCAGTTTTCGGGTGAGCTTGCGAGGGAAATCCTAACAAATGAGGTGGCACGCAACGCGCTTATCGAAAATATCATTGTCGAAGCCAATACGACGGGTATTTATACTGACATTCACTTTGATTTTGAGTTCATTCCGGGCGATTTAAAAGAAAGCTACACCTCATTTATAAGAAACGCCGCAGAGAGAATACGGGCGGAAGGATACCAGATTTCGGTTGCTCTTGCCCCCAAGACAAGCGATGAGCAAGCGGGTCAATGGTATGCCGCGCATGACTATGGCGCGTTGGGCGCGATTGTAGACTTTGTCGTGATTATGACCTACGAATGGGGATACAGCGGAGGCCCAGCTATGGCGGTTTCGCCCATAGGCCCTGTAGAAAGGGTATTGCAGTATGCGCTTACAAGAATGCCCGCAAATAAAATTCTTATGGGACAAAACCTTTACGGTTACGATTGGACATTACCTTTTGTCGCGGGGCAGAGCTTCGCACGCGCGGTAAGCCCGCAAACGGCAATCAATATTGCACGGGACAACAATGTCGCTATCTCTTATGATACAAGGGCGCAGGCGCCGTATTTCCGTTATCGTGACAACGAGGGCCGCACGCACGAAGTTTGGTTCGAGGATGCCCGAAGCATACAGGCAAAATTCGATTTGGTAAAAAGGTTAAAGCTTAGAGGAATCAGCTATTGGAAGATTGGGTTCCCATTCCCGCAGAACTGGTTGCTTTTAGGCGACAATTTTAATATAACGAGGTATTGATATGGAAACCGATACAAAATTGAATGCAGTATTAAACAGGCAAAAATGCGAGAGAGAATACATACACGAAGGCATAGCGGTATT
>JAQVTZ010000194.1 GCA_028699795.1 Clostridia bacterium
ATAGACGAAATATACGAAATCGCCGCGCGCGTTTTCAAGCCGAAATTTATAAACGACAATCCTTTTTTTTCAACACCCGTTTTAATTAAAATGGAAGAGAAAGTTGCCTATTTTCAAGAGAAAGTGCAAGACATTATAGATGTTTTGCAACAGCAAAAGCTGGAATTTTAATGTCAGGAGAAAAATTATGAAAAGACTGAAACGAGCTGTTGTGCTGGTCCTTGTCTTTGCAATTGCATTAGGGGCGTTTGCCTCCTTAATACAAGTAATTCGTCATCACTCAGACCTGCTACCGCTTATCGATGAAAACGGCAATTACAGCGAAGAAGCGTTTGCCGCAAACCTTGCCTCCTATAAACGAGGGGGATTGACGCTGTTCGAAAATATGGGTTCGGAGTATGTCATTATTTATCCCCAAGGCGCGCAAGAAACTTTGACCGGTGCGGTAGAAGACCTTGCCACTGCCCTTACCACCGTAAGCGGCGCAGCGTTTGAGGTGTACGACGATTCGAGGGCGCCAGCAGACAAAGAAATCTGTGTGGGCGCAACCAACAGAGTGTTTTCCAAAGCGGAGGAAATCACCGATTCCGCCGCGTATTATCTCGCATCGGAAGGCGCCCGTATTTTTATTTATGCGAATAGCGTTTACGGCGCATCCAATGGCGTGTATGGTTTTTTAGAAGATTATTTGGGCGTCATGTATATGGACCAAACCTATACATATTATCCCCGACTCGATAAAGCTGTTTTGTCTCCGCTTGACGACCTTCAAGTACCCGCATTCGAAGTAAGAGATGTTTATACCCGCCAAACCGATAATGCGAAATACCGCAGACAATTGCGGCTTACCTCCAACGAAGTGTTCAGCGCGGACGGCTGTCATAAAAGTTTTTATTACATATCGCCCGAAGAATACTTTGACGAGCACCCCGAATACTTTGCCCTTTTAGGCGGGCAAAGAAGAGTCGAAGATTATATGTTCCAAAAATCCCAACTCTGTTGGTCCAATCCCGAAGTTATCGACCTTTTGGCAGAAGGCGCAGAACGGCGCATCCAAAGCTACGAGGAGTCAGGCGAAACAAGGACGATTTATTGGGACTTCAGCCAAATGGACAGCATGAACCGCTGCCAATGCAGCGAATGTAAGGCGCTGGAAGCACAATACGGCAGTCCTATTGCCCCTATATTGCTTGCCGTCAACGAAATCGCAAGACGCTATCCCGATTATCATTTTTCCACGCTTGCCTATCACTACGGCTCCGTACCGCCCGTAGGATTGATCCCCGAAGATAACGTGCTTATTAAATATTGTTTTATGAGCGAATTCGGCGCTAACGATCTTTCGGCGCCAATCGGTCAAGCAGGCAGCGAAATCAGCCAAAAGCATTATGACGAAATCACAGGCTGGGGAGAGCTTACCGACAATATCTATGTTTGGGACTATGTTACCAATTATTTTAACTACTTATTGCCATTCCCCTGTTTCCAAAGTCTGCAAGGCAATTATCAGTTGCTGCAAGAGTGCGGCGTGCGGGGCGTGTTCTCGCTAGGCGCATATACCGAGAGAGGCTCTTCGGACTGCATGAAAGCTTATTTGATTTCCAAACTGTTATGGAACCCCGATGCCGATTTCGATTTTTTAATGAATAAATACTTAACAATCTATTACGGCGCGGCCGCGCCTTATGTAAGACAAATCTATGCGCTTCAGCGTCAATATTTAAGTGGTATCCTTTGGGTTTATGATTTTCCTCTTACCCATAAACAAGATTATTTATCACAAAGCGCGGTGGAACAGTACACCGACCTGTTGGACGATGCGTTTGCCGCCATCCAAAACGACGAAGCAATCACCAAAAGATTGCGTTACGAACAGCTAAGCCTTACTTATGCAGAGTACAAACTGGGATACGGTGATACCGCCCAAAACCTTGCGTTACTCCTGACGCTGTGCGACGAATTCGGCATCCGTCGATTCAACGAAATCGGCACCGATCTGGTAAATGATTATAGATAACCAATAAAGAATGAACTAGAGGCGCCCAAAAAAAGTTTAAGAGAGCGATAGAAGAGTATCGCTCTTCTTTATCAATAACGCTTCTGTTATCTTCGCCAAAATTCGTGCATTGTAATTTGTAATTTGCTCTATACTAACATAAATCATGCCCTCTCGTAAAAGGAATAAATTGAAGACATTTCTCATTCTCGTAGTAGTTGGCGCGCTGCTGCTTTCTGTTCCCTTAGGGATTGCGGATTCCAAAAGGTTGGAAACCGAAAACATCGTGATTGACGCAGGCAGTAGTAACACCACGATAAAAGTTGCGCATATCAGCGATATCCATTATCCGAACTTCGGCGTATCCCCCGATATTGTGTTGGAAGAAATAAAAGCCAACACTCCCGATTTACTGTTTTTAACGGGTGATATTTTCGACGAATCGGCAACCGAAGAAGATATATTAGATTTCGGCGCCTTTCTATCCAAAATAGGAAAATTGGGGCAAGCTTATGCTGTAACGGGCAATCACGAAGTCGCTTTGAGGCATATGAAATTGTACCGTAAAACACTTCTAGACGGCGGTATTATATTGTTGGAAAACGCATGTATCCCAACCGAAATAAGCGGGAAAACAATGGTGATCGCAGGCATCCATGACAACAATGCTTACGAGCTGCTCGAAACGGATCTTGCATCATATGATGAAAACTTGCCTATATTATTGCTTGCGCATCGTCCTGAAAAATGGGAAGACTATCTGCATGCAAACGGCAACCAAAGACCGCTTGTCACTTTTGCGGGTCACGCGCACGGGGGACAAATCAGACTGTTCGGAAGGGGCATGCTTTCGCATGGCGAGGGATTGTTCCCTAAGTATACCAACGGACTCTACCAAAAGGAAAAAAGTACTATGATAGTCTCACGCGGGTTGGGAGACAGCGACTTCCCCTTACGCTTTTATAACCCCTACCATCTCCCTATCGTAACATTACAATTATAGCAACCAAAAAAGAGCCGAAAAAACGGCCCTTTTATTGATATGAATTATAACCTATTATAAAACTTTGGCAAGAAAATCCTTAAGCCTTTGGTTTTTGGGGTTCGCAAAGAACTCTTTCGGGGTATTTTCCTCTATTATTTTGCCTTCGTCCATAAACAGTATTCTGGTACCCACTTCGCGCGCAAAGCCCATTTCGTGGGTGACGATGACCATCGTCATACCTTCGGTTGCAAGCTCTTTGATAAGGTCCAGCACTTCCCCAACCATTTCGGGGTCAAGCGCCGAAGTCGGCTCGTCAAAAAGCAT
>JAQVTZ010000195.1 GCA_028699795.1 Clostridia bacterium
ACTTGCTTATCTCGTTAACACTTCTACCGATACTTTTCTAGGCAAAACCATAGCGTTGCAATCGGATTTAGATATGTCGCGGTATTTATGGATACCGATGGGGCAGAGTGAACCGTTTCGAGGAGTCTTGGATGGCAAAGGATACAGTATCGAAGGATTGCTTGTAAATGACTCAACTTTGTCTGCGGGTTTATTTGATTCATGCAATGGTGCAACCGTAAAAAAAATAACCGTAAGCGGTATCGTTAAAGGATTACAGGCTGCGGGCATTGCGGCGGAGGCAAGCAACTCTTGTTTTGCCAATTGTATCAATGAATGCCGCATCTACGCCGAAGGAAACAGCAATGGCGGCATCGTTGGGGATTTAGACGGCGGCATGGTAGAGGGATGTATCAATTATGGCAGTATTAGCGGAGGCGATACGAACGGCGGTATTGTGGGACTTATGGATAACGGCGGCGAAATAATGAACTGCAGCAATTTTGCCCAATCAATAACCGCAAACTCCGTGTGCGGCGGCATCGTAGGAAATGCCGCGGATTCAGTAGAAATCGATAACTGTTTTTCTAAGGGTGAAATGAACAGCGCTGGAAGTAGCGGCGGAATTGCCGGCGAAACTTCCGATGTAACGATAAGAAATTGTCTTTTTACAGGGGAGGTATTTGGTCTTAGTAAGGGCGGAATAATAGGCGAAAATTTGGGCGAAAGCGCAATAGATAACTGTTTTTATCTAAGCGTCGCGGGCGGTCAAAATGACGGGGTGTACGCTATCGGTGTTGCAAACGGCGTTGCGGTTGCCACCAACAATTTCGACCCTGTCATCGGAAACGGTAACTATGTGGATACTGTTGCCGACCAAAACAGCGAAATCACCGTAAACAGACATTTTTCGGACCATACGGCGAATTTGGAAGAAGCCTTTAATGCAAGCGCCTTGGCATATAAATTTAATTCGGATTGCAATTTCAGGCCTTGGCAGACATCGTGGGAAAGCGACGGTTATCCCGTACCTGTTTATATGCCTGTAGAGTATTGGGAAGATGTTGTGACAACTCAGCCTTATGGCTATCATCAATACGGAACCAAAATAGATATTTCTACGGCGGAAGGGCTTGTTTGGTTGGCAAAACAAGTAAATTTTGATAATATATTCGGCGTAATCCAAATAAATTTAACAGCGGATATTGATTTATCCGATTATCTTTGGACACCGATAGGGGGGTCCTATGCCACTGCTTTTCGCAATAACTTCGATGGCAAAGGGCATAGGATAAACGGTCTTTATATCAATAACAATGAAAGCAATCAAGGGTTATTCGGACAGGTCCGTGAAAGCAGCATCCAAAATGTAAGAATCGAAAGCGGTATTGTAAGCGGCGGTATAGCCGCTTGCGGTGTGGCAAGCAATGTATCGGACTCCACAATCAACAATGTAAGCAACAATGCAGATATTTACGCGGCAAATATTTCCGCGTCGGGTATTGCAGGCTTTTTAAACGAGTCTTCCAAAATAGTTAACTGCAGTAATCACGGAGAGATCATGTCGCTTACCAATCTGGCGGGAGGAATCGCAAGCAGTGTGACGGACAGTCAAATCGTAAATTGTTGTAATCGGAGTAATGTAGCGGGATTAAGTACCAATATCGGCGGGATTGCGGGCACGGCAACTTTTTCCGATATCATCAATTGTTACAGCACGGGCAATGTTTCTTATAGTCAATATTACGACGGCAGTGTGGGCGCTATCGCAGGCTCTTTCGATGGAGGTTACGCTACCAAGTTTCATTATTTGTATTACCACAAAACAGCTGAAATCAATGCCGATTTATACGGAATAGGATTCTACAAAATCAATGCCGATACTGAAGTTGCGACCAATGACGAATATACCATGACATATGGCGCGATTTCTTATGTAGAGACTTTCGAAACAGCAACCGACACCATAACAATCAATTTCGACGGATATGATATCAATGAGGACTTAACAACTTTGTTAAATTTGGGCATGCTGAAGACCAAAAACCTCTTGCTCGATGATATTTGGTTTACTTGGGACGAAAATTATCCTCGGTTCGTACAGACTCCATTAACTTATTGGAAGAATGTTGTAACTTCTGAGCCGGAGGATGGTTATTATGACAATGGCGATACCATCGAGATTGAGACAGCGGAAGCCTTTGCCTGGCTAATCTCCGTCGTAAATGGTCTGAACGGGCAAACCGCAAACACCCTTGCGGGCAAAACGGTTCGGCTTATTGCGGATATCGACCTTTCGGCGCATCTTTGGACGGGTATCGGCGCTATGTTGTGTCCGTTTTGCGGGAGTTTTTATGGCAACGGTTATACCGTATCCGGATTGTATACATATACTCCCAATACCGCCTATAGCGGTCTATTTATTTATACACGTAACGCTGTTATAGATAGCGTTTTGGTTGAGAGCGGGCTCCTTAACGGTTACAATTCGGTGGGAGCGATTGTCGGATATCCGTTCGCTACCGCCATTACAAATTCTTATAATAAAGCAACCATTTACAGTTCAAACCGATACGCAGGCGGTATTGCAGGCTATTTTCATGATTCCGTTATGGTAAACTGCTATAATGCGGGCGAAATATTTTCTTCTTATTCGGAGGTCGGAGGTTTGGCAGGAGTGGCGTCCCTATCCCATATCGTCAATTGTTATAATACGGGTAGTGTTACCGCACTTTATGAC
The DNA here is from genome assembly GCA_028699795.1 of Clostridia bacterium. Classification (GTDB taxonomy): domain Bacteria; phylum Bacillota; class Clostridia; order Christensenellales; family DTU072; genus Firm-09. The sequence goes on from JAQVTZ010000195.1 coordinate 2,720, forward strand.
AATGTGGGCGGCATAATCGGATATTCGGATTTTTCTACTATCATAAATTGTTATATAAGCGGTGTCGTTCGCTTATTGTCGGATAACGATAGCGGCGGCGGAATCATTGGTTTTTACGATTCATCCACTATGGATAATTGTTATTATCTCAAAACACCCGAAATTAATGGCGGACTGTATGCGGTCGGATACCTCAATTGGGTGGCGCATCCGAGTGACGATTTTGAGCCTTCGCAAAATATAACGAATGTCCGAGCGTTTGCTTCGCCAACCGAAATAATGTCTGCAAATATCGGCAGTCTAAGCGAAGGAACCTTATACCAATTGCTTACAGAAGGGAAGAGCTATTATTCGTTACCCGAAAATTCTGTTGTTGCTGTCGAACTAAATCAATGGTGGGAAGACGGCTATCCTGAACTGGCGTTTAAGTACAATGTGGAAATCACGCTTACTTATAACTCATCACAGAACTTAAAAAATGCGGTTGTGGAGTTGCGCTTAGAAGGAGAAGCCGTTGCCACACTTACCGCGAGCGGAAACATTTATAGAGGGAAAGTCTTTCTGGGGAGTTATGAGCTAT
>JAQVTZ010000196.1 GCA_028699795.1 Clostridia bacterium
GTAATAATAAAGGTCTTGCCCGTCGAACACGAGTTTGCCGAAGGTCGGATTGGCTAGCGTGGGATTGTGGAGGTCTTTGCCGAACTCTACGGGTACTTCGGGATTTTCGACATAATTATAATACTTGTCGCCGAAGGTGCCGAGCGTGATATAAAGTGTCCCCTCGGCGCCTATCTTGCTCTTGCCTTGCGCGTCGGTCTTAATCTGCTTGCCGTCCGCTCCGAGATAATAGCTTTCGGTATAAGTATGATCGTGTCCCGCAAGCACTAACCGTACGCCGTATTGGTTGAAGATAGGAGTAAGCTGCGCTCTCATGGCAACGACATCGGCATCTGTAGAGTGTGAACCCGACGAATAGATGCTCTTGTGCATCAATACAACCTTATGGGCTTTATCGGTGTTTTCGAGGTCATTCTGGAGCCACTCCACTTGCTCTTCGCTAAGACGGTTGTCCGCATCAAGATTGCTTGTATTCAGCACCGTAAAATGGACACCACTATAATCGAAGCTGTAATAAGCTCCCGTCAAATCGTCTTGGGCGGGATAATCGAAGTTATAGTGTAGCAGCAAGTAGCTGTAAGGCGTGACGATAGCGTCGGGGTCGGTAAGAGAGTACGCAATTTCGCCCTCCTCTACTGGCTCGTAAGTGTATTCGTCATGGTTGCCACTTGCCACAACCTGTGTCGTATTGCCCCAATGACTCTGCATCGTATCCAGCAAATATCTCCATTGTACAAGGTTTTTGCTGTTGTCCACCACATCGCCACAATTAAGAACAAAATCGTACCCGTTGGGGAACACGCTGTTTACTTTGCCCAAAATCTCATTGGAAAGCTCGTAAGTGCTGAGCGCGGAGCCCTGTATGTCGGAAATCAATAAAAGTTCGAAGGGAGTAGTATCGTTTGCGGGCGCGGTTTTGAAAGTATAGATATCGCTCCAATACCCTTTTTCGGCGCTTCCCACACGGTAGCTGTATGTAGTGGCAGGCGCAAGCCCTGTTACTGCGACCTCGTGTCTTCCTACCGCGACATGCATCAGCGTGGCGAATACGCCCAAGTCGATACTTGCGGTCGTTGTCGCATACGAAGCAAAGCTGCCGCTCTGTTGTACCGCTTCATCCTCGTCGAAGTCACCTTCGCAGTATTGTATTTCGGTGCCGCTGATGCGTCTGTCCGTAAACCATACAAAATTCTTGGTCGTAGAAGGCTCGTTGCCGAAAGTGACGGTAAGCATCGAAGGCAGCTTGCCATTCTCGATAGACGGCGCTTCGGGCGTTCTGTCCGAAACATAAGTACAAGGCAAAGATTGATCGAAACTGTAAGTAATATAACTATCGAAACTGTTTTCGAGAGCCGAAGTTTCATCGATATAAAATTCATGAAGAATGTTGTGCGCGATTTCGCCAAGCCCCGTATATAAACTTTCTGTAATATATCCCTCAAGATAATAATCTAAAAATTGCTCCAATGTTTTGCCGCCCAAATCAATAGACGAGCCTGTCAAAGCTTCCATAAGCTCCAACACTTTGGGGACAAGTTCGTCCAACAACACCGCGCTTCCGTCTACAGTTTCTCCTTCGGGCCAAAGCGCCCCTAAAAGAAAGTTGACGATGGACGCTTCGCCACTGCTTAATTCGTTCGTTAAGTCAATCGGCAAAAATAAGCCGCGTACAATGCGTAACAGTCCTGTTTGCTCATCCAAAAGTGTGTCCAGCATCGCTTTGACCGCCGTACCGTTCTTTAGGTTTTGCAACGCTTCCAAAACAGCAGGATCTGCATCGGCAAGCGAAGTATCGATACCGCCTTGATGCGCAAGGTATCCGCCCACACCAATATCAAACAAGGTGTCTCCGCGCGCGTTCATGGGGTACTCTAACGCCTTGTCGACCATTTCTTCTAGGTAGGCGCAAAGCTTTTTGCCTCTGCCCTCTCCAAGATACTTTGGATTATCGCCCGCATAGGTATAATCTGCGAGTACGACATCTTCGATATGTACAATGAGATTATTGATAAGCGGCTCTGCCACATCCAATGCTAATGAAATAATCATATCGTCCGACGAGAACAATCCGCCCAACATACTGCCGGCGTTTGCGATAAACTCGGGGTCAAGATAAGTATACTTGACATTGTTAACCACATTGCGGAACAGTTTTGTTACCGCATATTCGCTGGGATTGTTGATGATATAACGGTTATCCGTATGGGTAATATAGTCTTGCAAACCGCAATACTCAATATAATGCTCGTTTATATAATTCTCTGCAAACAAAACCGTAATATCCACAGGGTCGACAAGGTCTATCTTGGATTTATAATTTTCGGCATAGTTTCCGCCAACGGTGCCTCTTTCCAGCATTACATATCTGGTACCGCCTTTATAGCCCGTTGCGGATCCGGTTTCAGTATCGATGATTATATTATTGTTGAGTGACTCGTGTTTTGCGATATCGTTGCTGTGCATATGCCCTGTAAAGGCATATCTCATACCGAGGTCTGCAAAAAAGTCCGCCACTTCCCTCCAACCATAAATGGTGAAGTCTTTTAACAAACTCTCTTCCATGGGGAAATGCGGCACAACATTGTGATGTAAGATACCCAAAAGCGTTTGACCGTCAAAAGCCCCTACTTCCTGTTTTTGAAGAAGATAATCTCTGATCGATTCGTAAAAATATCCGCCGACATGGTGATTGATGTATGGGTCCGAAATCTCTTCGTCCATTGTGATAAGCACATAATCGTCCGGAAGATACGCAATATAAGTGATATCTCCGTTATCATAATCGGGCGTCACATTGTTGTCTATGTATTGATACTCGATATATACATCCGCCGCCGTCGTACTGTTAACATAGTTGCCCTCGTAAGGCAGTCTGTCGAAATAAATATCCGTAAGCGTGGCATAATAGTCTTCGATCTCTTGATTGCTGAGATCGGGAAAGCCCAAAGACGAATAAACCTTGGTAATATCGTATCTGCTGGTTAAATGGGTACATTCCTTTTTTGTACCGCCATCCCTATAATGCACGGCATCTAAATTATAGATATCATGATTGCCTATGGATACGAAAACCTGAAAATTGGGCTTTCCTGCCGCGCGTACTTTGTTCTGTAAATCGCGAAGCATATTGGCCATTTCGATATGGGCCTGAATTTCGCCGTTAAGCGTGGTATCTCCCGTGACAAATAAATAATCGGGCTTTTCGGCGATGACTTCTTCAAAATTCTGCTTTGCGATAAAACTGCTTTCCAAAAACAGTTTTGTCCCTCCTATCAGGCTGTTGTCAAAGTCCGTACC
>JAQVTZ010000031.1 GCA_028699795.1 Clostridia bacterium
GATAACTTCTCCGCAGGCAACATCGGCGCCGGAACGGGCGCCACGGTAAGCAAGCTGGCAGGCATGGCTTCTGCGCGCAAAGCGGGACTCGGCGTACAAACCTACCGTTTAAATAATATTCAAATCGCCGTGATTGTCGCCGTCAACGCGCTAGGCGACATCGTCAAGGACGGCAAAATCATATTGGGCGCCCAAACCGAAGACGGAAATTATCTGGACAGTTTGCGCGTGTTTGCCGCGGGTAGTTTAGAACTAAAAAATCAAAACACGACCATCGGCTGTATTTTGACCAACGCGAAACTCACCAAAGAACAGGCCAATATTCTCGCGAGCCTCGCCCATGACGGCTACGCATTGTCCTTAAGCCCCGCGCATACCATGTTCGACGGCGACGCAGTATTCTGTATGGCTTCGGGCAGTCAAAGCGTCGAATTTAATGTACTCACGGCAATCATCCCTCAACTGACGGCAAAAGCGGTTCAGGCGGCAGCAATCCCCAACGACAATCCATTTTTAGGAAAAAAAGTAAATAAATGGCTTTTTGGCGTTTTTCAAAAAATGTGGCGCAAAAAGCGTTAATTTGCTCCAATAGTTACTTTTTGTCGCAGTTTTAATGCATAAAAACGGCATTTTTGCCCTATAATCTCAAAATTGACTATTGACGAAGCGATAGGTAAGCGTTATAATGATTAAAGTAAAAATTTCCAAAAAAAGGAGTATATAACATGAGGAAAGCATTTATTTGTCCCACAAAATATGTTCAAGGCGAAGACGAGCTTCTCAATCTCGGTTACTTTGTCCGCACCTTCGGCAAAAAGGCGCTTTTGATTGCACACAAAGACGATGTGGCGCGCGTTCAAGCCAAACTGGATGCAACCGCCGCCAAATTCAAGATAGAATTTATCACCGCGCCTTTCTTAGGAGAGTGCTCCCGTCAACAGGTTGCCGCGCTTAAAGCAGTTTCCAAAGAAAACCGTTGCGCTTGCACCATTGGTCTTGGCGGCGGCAAAGCGATAGACACCGCAAAATGCGTTGCCGAAGGAAACAATCTGATTATTGTTCCCACTATCGCCGCGACAGACGCGCCCACCAGCCACTCGGCCGTACTCTATACGCCCGAAGGCGCTTTCGACGATTACGCCTATTTTAAGCAAAATCCCAGCGTCGTATTGATCGACACCACGGTAATTGCCAACGCGCCCGTAAGATTCCTTGTTTCGGGCATGGGAGACGCGCTTTCGACCTATTTCGAAGCCCGCGCCAATACCAAGTCTTACGCCAATGTCAACGCGGGTTTGCCCTGCGGTTTCAGAGAGGGTAAAGCCGGCCCCGCCAAGGGCACCAAAGCCGCTTTTGCGCTTGCAACACTGTGCTACGAATCCCTCTTGGAGGACGGCTATAAAGCCAAGGTCGCTTGCGAAAACAAAGTGATTACCCCCGCGCTCGAAAGCATTATCGAAACCAACATTCTTCTTTCCGGTCTCGGATTCGAGAGCGGCGGTCTCGCGGCGGCGCACGCCATCCACGACGGTTTGACTGTGTTGGAAGAAACACACAAGATGTATCACGGCGAAAAGGTTGCCTTCGGCACCATTTGCCAACTCGTTCTCGAGAACGCTCCGCTAGAAGAAATCGAAGAAGTCATCAATTTCTGCTTGCTGGTAGGCCTGCCCGTATGTCTTGCAGACCTCGGCGTACAAGATATCGGTGACAGACTCATGACCGTTGCCGAAAAAGCCTGCATCCCCGAAGAAAGTGTACACTCTATGCCTTTCCCGGTGACCGCAAAAGATGTTGCCGCGGCCATTCTTGCCGCAGACAAACTGGGCGCAGAATACAAAGATAGCGCTTGCTGTTGCTAACATTTTTTAGCATCTTATAAAATACCATCTTGGACGGGCTAATCCCCGTCCAAGATTTTTATGAAAGGAGGCATCATGAAAAAAATTATCAATACTCCCGAATCTTTTGTTTACGATATGTGTCACGGGCTTGCCGCTGCGCACCCCGAACTCGAATTCGTAGAGCAATATAAAGTTGTCAAGAAAAAGGTTGTCAACGAAAACAAAGTTACGCTTATCTCGGGCGGCGGAAGCGGTCACGAGCCTGCCCACGCCGGTTTTGTAGGCAAAGGGATGCTGGATGCGGCCGTATGCGGCGATGTGTTCGCATCTCCCTCCCAAGTACAAGTTTACAACGCCATCAAAAAGACCAAATCAAATAAAGGCACTCTGCTTATCGTCAAAAACTACAGCGGCGACTGTATGAACTTTAATAACGCCGCATTCGACGCCAAAGAAGACGGCATTGAAGTTGATACCGTCTATGTTAACGACGACATCGCCGTCAAAGACAGCCTTTACACCGTCGGCAGACGGGGCGTTGCGGGCACCGTGTTGGTGCACAAAATCGCAGGCGCAGCCGCCGAAATGGGCAAATCCCTTGCCGATGTCAAAGCGATCGCAAATAAAGTCATCGCGGGTGTGCGTAGCTTCGGTTTCGCGCTCACCTCTTGCACCGTTCCCGCCAAGGGCTCTCCTACTTTCGATATTGGCCCAGACGAAATGGAATTCGGTGTGGGAATTCACGGCGAACCCGGCAGAACCCGTGAAAAAATTCAGTCCGCAGACACCCTGTCCGCGCGGATTATCAAAGACCTTATCGATGATCTCGGCCTTAAGTCAGGCGACGAAATCTGTTTGCTCATCAACGGTTTTGGCGGTTCTCCTCTGCAAGAACTTTATGTTCTCAACAATTCGGTCACCAAAGACCTCAAAAAAGCGGGTTTGTCCATTTACAAAACCATGGTCGGCAATTATATGACCTCTATCGACATGGCGGGCGCATCAATCACCCTTCTGAAACTTGATGCGGAGCTCAAAGAGCATTTGGATTATCCCGTTTCCACACCTGCTCTCACTTGGGGCGACAGCATGACTCCCGAAGCGATTGCCTGTCAAGAAGCCGTTTCGGCCCTCGCAAAAGCGCTACATCTTTCTCCTGTTGCGGCATCTGTCGCAAAATCAGAAGCCCAAAAGACCGCCGCCGTAGCCGAAGAAGCCGTAGAAGATGCGGTGTACGAAGCGGTAGGCAAACCTGTCGTAGCCGAGCTTATTAACACTCCCGGTATGGTCGCGATTATAGACAAAATGAGCGATATCATTATCAAAAACGAGGTACATTTTTGCGAAATGGACAGCGTCGCGGGCGACGGCGACTTCGGCATGAGCATTGCCAAAGGTTTCCGCCAACTCAAAGCGGACTGGACAACACGCAAAAAAGGCAACATCGGCGAATTCCTCCGCAGTTCCGCCGAAATCATCAAAGAATATTGCGGCGGCGCATCCGGTCCCATTTGGGGTTCGGCGTTTATGGCAGCGGGCAAGGCCGCAGGAGACGCCAAAGAAATCGGCGTCAAAGAGCTTGCAGACATGTTCCAAGCCGCCGTTAAGGCGATTCAAGCCACAGGCGAACGCTCCTTCGGCAGAGGCGCAGTCGTGGGCGACAAGACCCTGATAGACGCGCTTGTTCCTGCCGCAGACAGCCTGAGCGCATCGGCAAAGGCGGGCGACAAACTGCAAAAAGCAATGCAAAAAGCCGCCAAAGCCGCGGTAGCGGGCGCTGAAGCCACCAAGAAGATTGTCGCGCATATGGGAAGAGCCGGCACAGTAGGCGAAAGAAGCATCGGGCACCCCGATGCGGGCGCATACGGATTGGGTGTCATCTTTACCGATCTGGTCAAAGCCTTTGCCTAATTGAACTTCATAGTCCACAAAAAGGTCAAGGAAAACTCCTTGGCCTTTTTTGTTGCATTCAAAACAAGCCCTTTCTGCTACAATACTGTTATTTAGGTTGCGCTTACCCTTTCCTATTGATATAATAATATTACCTTAACAAACATTATTTAGTGAAGATTATTATTATATTGATAGAGGATACTATGAAAATTTGCGAGCTGTTCCAGACAAAAAAAACCGTGTGTTCTTTCGAAATTTTCCCCCCTAAGCCAACCACACCCATCCAAACCGTTTACGAAACGCTGGATGCTCTTAAGCATCTCAACCCCGATTATATCAGCGTTACCTATGGCGCGGGTGGCTCTCAAAGCAAAAGGACGGTAGAAATTGCGGGACTTATCAAAAATAAATACGGTGTCGAACCACTTGCACACCTCACCGCGCTGTATCAAACTGAGCAAAGCGTGCTAGATTTTGCAAGCGAACTGAAGCAAAACGGCATAGACAATGTACTTGCTTTGCGCGGCGACAGAGCTCCCGATACCAAACCGGCTGGTGTCTTTCATTACGCAAACGAGCTTGTTGCCTTTCTAAAAAAGCACACCGATTTAAATATCGTCGGCGCAGGCTACCCAGAAGGCCATTTCGAAAGCGAAAGTATCCAAAAAGATATCGAGCATCTTGCAAAAAAAGTAGACGCGGGGGTAAGCCATATCAATACACAATTGTTTTTTGATAATGCGGACTTTTACCGTTTCATCGAGCGTATTCGTAAAGCGGGTATCCGTGTACCCGTGCAAGCAGGTATTATGCCCATTATAAGAAAACAGCAAATCGACCGCATTGTTTCTCTCAGCGGCGCCAAAATTCCCGCAGGGCTCGCGCGTATCTTCGCAAAATTCAGTGATCATCCCGATGCGCTGCAATCGGCGGGAATTGCCTACGCCACCGCCCAAATTGTCGACTTGTTGTCGCAAGATGTAGACGGCATCCATTTGTATATCATGAACAAGCCCGAGGTCGCAAAGAAAATCAGAGAAAATATCTGTACGCTTTTTTAGGGGGCAAACATGGATTTTAGAGATTATATAAAAAATAGTATTGTTCTGTTGGATGGCGCTATGGGTACCACTTTGCAGAAGTTAGGGCTTCTAAAAGAAGGTGTTCCCGAACTTCTGGGACTTAGTCACCCCAAAACGCTAATAGACATTCATCGCTCTTATGTCGATGCGGGCAGCGCGGTTGTATATACCAATACCTTTCAGGCAAACCGCGAAAAATTGCCAAAGGATGTTCCCCCTGACACCGTCATAAAAGCCGCCGTTACCAATGCAAAAGCATCGGGCGCAAAGTATGTCGCGCTGGATATCGGGCCTTCGGGCAGGTTGATTGAACCGATGGGCGATATGAACTTTGAAGACGCCTACGAACTCTTTCGTGAACAGGTACTTGCCGCGGAGCGTTACGGGGCAGACCTCCTTGTATTCGAAACTTTCTCTAGTCTTTACGAGATGAAAGCCGCCCTGCTTGCCGCCAAAGAAAACAGCACGCTTCCCGTCATGTGCTCTATGAGCTTTGAAGGCATGCGCAGCGTAAACGGTACCACCATTTCTTCCATGGCGATTACCTTAGAAGGGCTGGGCGCCGATGTGATTGGCTTTAATTGCTCCGTAGGCCCCGAAGAGATCCTTCCCGCGGCAAAAGAATTATTACAATGGACGAATCTCCCCGTTATGGTAAAAGTAAACTCGGGGCTCCCCAACGGCAAAACCTACAATCCCGCCCAATTCGCCTATTATTATAAGGAATTGTTGGATATGGGCGTCAGTATTATAGGCGGCTGTTGCGGTACCGACCCCTCTTTTATTCAAGCGCTTGCCGATATTATGAAAGAGCGTCAACCTCTTCGCCGCAAAAAAGTTGTATGCCACGCCGTTTGCTCCGAACAAAATACCGTCGTCTTAAACAACCTCAAATTGGTGGGCGAACGTATCAATCCCACCGGCAAGAAACCTTTCAAGGACGCGTTAATAACGGGCGATTACGCTTACGCCGCGCGCGAAGCACTTGCGCAGGTCGAAAACGGCGCCGATTTATTGGATGTCAATTGTGGTTTGCCCGAAATAGACGAAAAGATAGTTTTGCCCTTACTTGTCAAAAGCGTACAGGCCGCCGTTCAGGCACCGTTGATGTTAGACTCCTCCGACCCCGTTGCGCTAGAAAAAGCGTTGCGCCTTTACAACGGCATACCTATTGTCAACTCGGTAAACGGAGACGCCGAAAGTCTAAATAAAGTGCTACCTTTGGTAAAAAAATACGGCGCTTTGGTGATAGGTCTTACCTTAGACGCAAACGGTATCCCACATACCGTTGAAGATAGAGTAGCAGTAGGCAACAGAATTTTGGAAGCTTGCGCACACTACGGCATACAAGAAGAAAGAGTGATTATAGATGCGCTCACGCTTACCGCGGCAACCGCAGAATACAAGACAGAAGTTTGTATAGATACTGTCAAAGCTTTTTCGTTAAGAAACATTAAAACTGCTTTGGGCATCTCTAATGTTTCTTTTGGTCTACCAAACAGAGAATATGTAAATCTTGCCTTTCTTATGCAAGCGGCGTCCGCAGGCCTTACACTCGCTATCGTCAATCCGTCTTCTCCCTTGGTAAAAGAACTTACCGCCGCCGCACTCGCGCTTAGTGGCGACTTTCATGCAATCCGTACGGTAACTGCGTTGCAACAGAAATTAAACAAAACTGAACATTCTGTAGCCGCCATGCAACAGAATTCTTTAGAAAATAACAATTTGGTAGCCGCGCGGCAACAGAATTGTTCTTCTCCTGCGGCAAAGAATTTAGAGTACTGCATCATCAAAGGCTTAAAGGATGATTGCAGACAAATAACAAAAGAACTCTTGCTTACCGAAGACACCTCCTCCATTATAGATAACCGTCTCATTAAAGCGTTGGACGAAGTCGGAACGCAATACGAAACGGGTAAAATATTTCTTCCCGAACTCATTGCCTCCGCCGAAGCTGCAAAAGCCGCTTTTGAGGTATTGCGCGCCGCAATGAAAGGCGCGCCGTCCCAATCCAAAGGCAAAATCGTTCTTGCCACCGTCAAAGGAGACATCCACGATATCGGCAAAAACATTGTACGCGCCGTGCTAGAAAATTACGGTTATACGGTCTTTGACTTAGGCAGGGATGTGGCGCCCCAATCGGTTGTAGATGTAGCTATCAAAGAAGAAGCGCCGCTTGTGGGGCTGTCCGCGTTGATGACAACCACGGCGGCGAACATGGAGATAACCGTTACCGCTCTTCGCGCGGCAGGGTACCCGGGCAAAATCATGGTGGGCGGCGCAGTAATCACCCAAGAATACGCCACAAAAATTGGGGCCGACTTTTATGCCAAAAATGCCAATGCCTCGGCAGAAATTGCAAAAAAAGTTTTTGCAAAATAGTCCTGCGCGACCAAAAAAGGGGCTTTCTCAAAGGAGAAAGTCCCTTTTTATTATGCGTAATTATCTTTTTCTATCCTATTATTTATAAACTTCGGGATGGTTTTTGACCATGACGCCCATTGCTTCGTCGCATATCACCAGTGTTTCATTGACAAGTTCGGGCGTCAAAGAAAGGTTGATGAAATGGTTATGATGGTTCGTGAGGAATGCGCCGCGTTTTACGCATTCGGCAATCCATTCTTGATGCAACAGGAGGGTGTCGTCGTCCTTGATTGCAAGATAGAACATGGCAGGCTCTCCCGAAACCGATAAGTTTACACCTTTGTCTTTCGCTATTTTTTGCAAACCGTCGGTAAGCATGGTACCCATCTTGCGGAAATGGTTGGTAGCGTCATTTGCCTTCAGCTTGTTGATGTTGGCAATGCCAGCTGCAAAAGGTACCGCGCTCATCCAATAACTGCCCGTATACATAATTGAACCGGCTGCGGACTTGATAAAATCTTTGCCGCAAAGGGCGGAGACATTGTAGCCATTTGCCAACGCTTTGCAGAAACAAATGAGGTCTGCTTCAAAGCCGTAAAAGTTGTCGGAGCCCTCTAAACTAAGACGGAATCCGCAACGGATATCGTCGCAAATCAGCACGATATTGTTATCGGTACAAAGCTTGCGCACCGCTTGCCAATAACCGGGAGCGGGCAAAACATTGTCTACAAAGTTCCCGTGCATATATGGCGTCGAAATAAAACAAGCGATATCGTCTTTGTTTTCTTCAATGACCTTTTTGAGCTGCTCGATATTGTTGAAATCTACATATAAAGCGTGCATACAGTCGGTTTGCAGCGTGCCGGGAGAATCGGCCTTTTGGGTCCATGGCGCCACACCGTGATAATATCCGTTTACAAAAATAATTTTCTTTTTGCCGGTATAATAACGGGCAATCATGACTGCGAAGCTCGTTACATCGCCACCATTTTTGGCAAAAAATGCCCAATCTTTTTTGACCGTACTTGTCAAAAGCTCTGCAAAGTCTACCATAATTGTATTGGGCAGAGTGGTGCAATTGCTTTTTTTAATTTGCTCGATTGCGGCCGCATCGACATCGGGATCGCAATATCCCGTTATATTGGGGCCGTATCCGCACATATAGTCTATAAATCTGTTTCCGTCCGCATCCCACATCAGCGAGCCTTCGGCGCGGGAAAGGAAAAACGGATAGGCGGAGGTCGGTATCATACAACCTTCGGCGGGTCCGAGATGCCCGTATACACCGCTTGGTATGACTTTGCCGGCTCTTTCCATTAACGATACGCTTTTATTATAAGTATAAGTTTTCATTTCGACCTCCTCCTAAGACAAGTATTTCGGCACGAGGTTGAGAACCTTGTTGAGATTGTCCAGCATAGGAATGTACCCTTTCATTTCGAGGTCTCCCATACTGAGACAAGACATGGCGTCCCTTCTGCCGTTAATTAAATCAGAGGCAACCTCGATAGAGGTAAACGCCATAATCGCTCGCGGATTCGCAGCCTTTTCGAATTTGCAGGTAAGTTTGCCGTCTTTTTGGGTTATCGTCGCATAAGCCGCATCCTTAATCTCCAAACTGATGTCTCCCTCGGGTATCCTCTTGCCTGCGAGACTGCCAATTTCGTCTTCGTTGCCTATTTGGGCAATCGCCGCGGACATCGCATAGAAAGCAAGTAAGGTAGAAAGCTTTTTTAGTTCGGGAGTGTCAACCCCTTTCCCTCTCATAATATCGCCCATCCTGCCCGTAAGTACGCTGAAAGGACTATCGCTGCTACCCATAAACTTTAAGGTTTTAAATACCCCTTTAAGCGGTATCGGCATCCCCTTTCCGTCTACAACCTCATTAAACTTTTCGGGACCAGCGCAATACAGGTGAATGTCGGACTTCACGGTATCGTTGTAAGGGATGACCTTTACGGTGCCATCTTTAAAAATAAGCTGTCCGTCTGGGCCTCCTTTGACTTGAAACCTTATTACAAGGTTGTGCTGTTTTGCTATCTCTTTTGCCTCTGCGTCAAGCTCGACAAACTTTTCGAGCACTCCCATCGCAGCAAAAAGATTCACATAAGCCTTAACTCGTACTGACATAGAATCCTCCTTCCTATTTTATTGGACATTATTTATTTGGGTCATAAATCTTTTTCCCAAAGTCAAACTTACCGGTTGGATCATTGGGATAGGTCGTAACAGGCGGATTGCCCTTGGGTATTTTCTTGATGCCTCTTGCTTTAAGCGAATTCTTATGCGCTCTGTTGTATTTACGGAAGAAGCCTCTGCGCTTGAGTCCCATCAGGATCATAACGACGAGCAGTACCACGAACATCCCGACGGTTACATAAGTGATATAACTGAGCAAAGTACCGTCTATTTCTAGATTTCCTATTTTGCCGTATACCTTTTCTGAAGGAGGTCTTACCGTAATGTTGCCTCTGGTTGCCAACACATAAGTATCCAATTGGTTATCACTAAAGTATACGCTCTTTCCGTCTCCGCTGATAGTCGAATTTTGGATCGGGGTAAGCGTACCATCTGAAGAGAGTCTGTAAACCGAGAAATAGATATAATCGTAATATTGATCGGGAATCGGCAATGTGACAGTGACGGTACCCGTATTTTGTTGGGAGCCGTAACCGCTGAGTGACAGCTTACTGATTGTTACAATCGCTTCGTCTTCACCTACCGTCTCTAAAAGCACCAGTTGCGCGTTATTGAACAACTCTGTGGATTTCTCGTAAGAAACCACCTCGATTGCCGCACCGGCGGCGAGATCGTCCCCGTCTATCGAAATGCCAGTAGAGTCGTCTTGCAACAACAAAACTTCACATTTTCGCTTGAGTTCGAGCAACTTATTATATAAGGTATCTCTAAATACGCTCTTCTGGTCTGTGGACAAGCTGTCATAAGCATTATACACTCTTAAGATAGATTGATAATGTGATTTTTGCACGACATTGATCGCGGGAAGCACTGCCACATCCTCTTCAATCTCCTCTACATTAACCATAAGGGCCCTTAATTTGGCATACTCGGTTTCTAGCTTTAGATAATAAGTATCATATACTCCCGAGCGTATTTCGTCTTGTAACCATTGCGGGTATAAAATCTTCTCATCTTCCGTTACGAAATAATTGCGGTATTTATCCATTTCGGGATAATCGTCTTGAAGATTAAACGCGACCCTGCTGTTGATAGTTTCTAGATAAGTTCTATAATTATCCCGCATCTTCTCTAGGGTGGCGATTCTGTCCCATAAGCGGGCGATATAGGCTTCAAAATACTCTTGTCTCGAACTTTGCAATTCACTTTTTGCCTTTAGAAAATCGCTTTGGTATTTTTGCGTCATCTTGATATCGTCTTCGCTTAAGGTAACGGTATTCACATTTAACGGGAATACCGTCATATAAAATTGCAATTCGGTTTTGTTGCCCGCTAAGTCTTCTATAATGATATGCACAAACCCGCCGTTGGAGATATCCACCGTATTGGTTGCAATCACCTGTCCGCTAGTAAGAGGATATTCGTTGTACTTGGCATACTTGAGGTTCTGTTCTTCGTATTCTATCGTTTGATCGATATAATAAGTTTCGATTCTGTCCGTATTCTGCTCGATAAGACCGGAATAAATAACGGGCGCCAGCGTATCTATTTTGACTTCAAAGGTGCGCACATAGGTCCTTCCCGCGCCTGTTGTGGCGATAAACTCATAAGAGCTTATGCTGGACTCGGCTTGAGAATTACTTTCCCAAGTCTGTAGCACACTTCCGTTGCGGCGGTATTGATAGGTTACACCCGACGCGTTGTTCATGCTTTCTGCTACAGCGTCCGACACATACCTGTAAATCGTTACGCCGTCTGTCGAATTGGTCCATTCGCCCGAAGCGATATCTCTCTCGACTCCGTTTTTGGTCACCTTGCCTCTCAGCGTGAATTCGGGCGTTGTTTTGTCTATTTTGAGAAGCAGTTGCACCATATAAGTCTTTTTGGTCGCCGTTGAGGTTGCGACAAGAAAGATTTGTAACGCGCCGTTAACATAACCTTCGCTGTTTTGGAAAACACTTAAGTCGTCCGTTGTAAAATTGGTACCATTGCCGGGCAGTTTTTGCAAAGAGCCCACACCGGTAGCCGTACCTTCTCTTATTGTGTATCTTTGATAAGTATAGGTTACACCGCCGGGATTAACCGCCGTCGGCGTAAGAATGATTTGCATGGAGTTGGGATACCATTCATTGAGTTCATCCGCATTGTTTGCGTCTATCTCGATATCTCTGCCCTGCAAGTCGGTAGAAAGCAAGGTGACATCGAAGGAAGGATCCGAGTCTTCGATACGCACAACAACGCTTCTGTCGATATAAATGACATTGCCCGCAAGATTGGTCACTCTAAATTGTACGGTATCGTTTAAATTGCCCGCTTTAATTACATCGGTACGGGTATTGAATTCGTCTGCTTTGGCGGTTTCTTCTCCGACAAAGGTGATTTCTTTAACCCCTTCCAGATCGTCTTCGGGGCCGCCTTCGGGATTAAACTTGAGCCAAGCGCCAGTTGCGCCTATTTTGTACCAATAATATACCGGCGAATTGGAGTCTACCGTAATAAGTACAGTCGCCGTGTTATTCCAAGTAAACACAAAACCGCCTTCGGGAGAGGTGTTGTCGATTGCGCCGACGCCGTCATAGGTATCGAATTGTGCCGAAAGAATGTTGGGGTCGTTTTCCATAGAATTCTCTCTGGACACATAGACTTTATACGACATTGTAGAATTAAATGTGGTATTGCGCGCAATGACCCAATACCAACCCGTGTTAAGCTCGGTAGAAGAAGTAACAAGTATCGTTGTGTCTATCGTGGGCGAATTTTGACTACCCGCATCTGTCGGCAAATAATAGTACTGCATGGCGGATTTGTTTTCGTAAAGCTCTTTGACACTGTTGTTGGAAGATAACAAAGCAGGTTCTATCTTAATAGAAGTATTACTGTATATACGGATACGGAATGCGTTGTCGTCTACAATATAGTCCCCTGTCTGTTGATAAAAAGCATATAATGGGTGCATACCGTAAATGCCGTCTTCTGCGTCTATCTTATCTATCATATAATGACCGACATAGCACTCTTGGCTCTCTTTGCCCGCATCGCTTATCGCGCGGAACCAGATTTCTCCGTTATAAGAATAACCGTAACTTCTGCGTTTGACTTCTTCGGTAAATTGTTCGCTGACACCCGTGGTAATAAAATGCTCTACACCGCTAAAAGTGTATACGCTGTTTAGCGGTGTAATATCTCTCCAGATATCGCCCTCTTCGCTGCCTAACCTCATTTGATATTTGCTTACGGTAATGTTTTCGGGAACATCGATATGAAACAAAATATCGTCTTTGGTCCATCTGTTGGGCAACTGGTCCGTAGTCGCCGAAATGCTGAAAGTCGCATTGTCGTAACTTATTGTAAGCACAATGCCCATCGCGGCGGCAAAAACGCCGTCTTTGTTTTTGGCTTTGGAATAGAGATTAAAGACATAGGTCACCGTACCAGTCGCGCCCGTACTAATCAAAAAATCAAAAGATTGTTCGGTATCGTCAGGGTTGGCGATTCTTATAAAATCGCTTGCCGAAGGAGGAACATTGTTCACCATTTGTGCCCATTCGTAAGTAATATGTTCGCCATGTGTCGTATTGAATAATATTTTTAAATCCTGCGCCGTCCTTTGGGCAAGTTCGTAACGGTCGGTTATTGTGGAAACAATGTCGACGGGTTGACCCTCAAGGGTCTCGACGCTTAACCATGGCATAGGCTCGTCTTCCCCAGCAATTTGGGCAAAATTGGTGGGGTCGATTTTTACCTCGACATCCAAATCCGTAAAGACGCCGGCTCCGCTTACCAAACGGAACGGATAAATTCCTGTATCAGACACACTAAAGGCGAAATAACCGTTTGTAAGCTCGATTTTTTTGCCTAATACGGTGCCGTCGCCCATCAGCGGGAAACAGGAAACGCCCGATATGTTGGAACTAACCGAACTTTCC
>JAQVTZ010000197.1 GCA_028699795.1 Clostridia bacterium
TTTAGTCAATATTTGCTTAATCATGGGAATAATGTACATATTCGCTTATTTCTTGCAAAGCTCTATCTTTCTTTTTGTTAAACTCTATTTTGTTTTGCTCAAAAAGGTTGTTGCCTTTGGTATCAATAGAGACAATAAGCGGCCCGAATTCCTTTACCCTCATTATCCAAAACGCCTCGGGCATACCAAAGTCCTCCCACTCGACCCCTGTAATTTCTTGTACTTCGGTAGCCGCCGTGACTGCGCAACCACCGGGGAAAATACAATGCAAGGCCTTTTGTTCTTTGCATCCTTGTGCTGTCTTTGCGCCCATACCGCCCTTCCCGATAACTATTTTGACGCCCGACAGTTCAATAAACTCTTTTTCGTAGCTCTCCATTCTGCGGCTGGTGGTAGGGCCTATCGAAATCATTTCATAACCGCTTTCGGTTTTCTTCACAATGGGACCCGCGTGCAAGATGGCCATCCCTTTTAGGTCAAATTCGGGATAAATCCCATTGCGTACAAGCCGTCTGTGCCCATCGTCACGGCAGGTTACTAGCATACCGCTAAGGTATATCACATCCCCTATGTTAAGGTTTTCTATTTGGTTGTTGTCTATAGGTGTGGTAATAATTTTCTTTTGCATATTATGCCTCCCGATGCGACGAAACGGTATAGCTTAAGTCACTCTTAATATCGATTGCTCCGCGCCTTGTCGCCCAGCAGCCTACCGTAAGACCCACACCAAGTGTTGCAGGATGGTGCGCGGCATATTCGATATTTACACTTAGTACGCTTTGTTTTCCGGTAAGCCCTAGGGGGCCTATCCCTATTTTGTCCAGCCCTTCTTTCATTCGCCTTTCCATATCGGCCGCTTTGGGATTTGCATTCGGTATGCCGATAGGTCTTAAAAGTGCTTTTTTGGACAACAATGCCGCCGTAGCCGCGCAAGTGCCGATTCCAACGCCCACCACAAGAGGCGGACAAGCATTGATACCCCATTCTACAATCGTATCAAATACATATTTGACAATCCCCTCGTAGCCCTCTAGCGGCATCAGCACTTTGGAGCGACCGGGTAAGGAACATCCTCCCCCCGCAAGATATAAATCGATATGTAGTTCGTCGCTGTTAGGGATGATCTCCCACTCAATAAAAGGCGCGCGCGTACCCACATTGGTGCCTGTATTTTTTTCGCTGAAGCACTCTACAACATTGTGTCTTAAAGGGGTGCTTTGAGTTGCCTCTTCTGTCGCTTCGATGATAACATCTTCCAGCTCGTCCAAATACGGAAACTTGGTACCGGCTTTAATAAAAAACTGGAGCACCCCCGTATCTTGACATATTGGCCGCTTTAGTGTTTTGGCTTTCTCTAAGTTGTCAAAAATACACCCGTATAACTCCGAAGCGATTCTGCCGTCTTCCGCTTCCGCCATCTCTTTGAGTCGCGCGTATACATCGTCTGGCAAATAGATAGCTACCTGTGAGATAAATTTGACTAGCGTGTTTTTCAGTTTTGCCTTTGCTTCCATTCTTTTCTCCATCATTTCCGCATGCGAGTTTGCCGTATGCGGTTTAAATTTGACTATTTGTAACGGGTTTTGGTCCAACCATCAATTGATGTTGTACCCTATCAGTCTTTCGCTGCCTTTATCGACACCGTTAATATAAACATGCGCGCTGGTATCCGCGGCTTCTACTTCGAGGTCGAGGTTTTGGAACCTGACCGCACCGACCACAAGCCCCGCTTTTACTGAACCGCCGTTGACCCTAATGCTTGCAACCGTATAGTTGTATCCGAAGGTAAAGCTTCCCGAGGTGCTCCCCGTCATAACGGTGTTTCCTTGTAATGTCCCCGCGATACCGCCCACATCTGCAAGAAGCGAATTGATTTGCATATCTACCGCATTTAGACATCCTATGATGCTACCTCCGTAGGCGATGCCCACAATGCCGCCTGCTTTTACTTTTGCTTTGCCTGCCGTTTGGATGATAACCGTTCCGCCCACCGTTACAGAATTCATTTTACCGTTGGGATAATTGTACTTGGCAACGCCGCCGTAAATGACATCCTTGCCGGATGCGTCCACTTTGGCGCCTGAAATACCCACAGGCACGCTGTTTGCGCTTGCATATTGCCGATAGGAGAGATTAAGCGTTAACTCCGAAATCGTACCATTGTTTGCCTCGAATAAAGGTTCCGTCAGACCGGTAATGGAATGGTATCCGCCGCTGATACTGCCCGTAAATACGGTGCCCTTTCCCAGAGATTGGAAACTGTAATCGTATTCGTCGAAACTATCCAGCTTTCCGTCGGGTGTGGGAACGCCGTCAGGTTCTTTGCCGTCCGCCACTCCGTTGTTGTTACTGTCGCCGTCTACATCACCTATCACAATATCATTTTCGATTACAAAGTTTGCATACATGTAACTGCCAATTTTGAGAAGTTGATTGTAGTTTACGATTCGGAACGGGTCCATCATCGTACCCGTACCGCTTTCAAACGGATACAGATCTGCAATTAGTTCTAATATGCTTTTCTCTCCCAGCATAATACCGCTTGCGACGCCTACCGTATCGTTATAAGAGCGTTTATAAATCTCTTGTACATTGCCTTGATTGGAGTCGATTGTCGCATCATAAATTCTGCCGTTTACATAGGTACTACCTTCGACATTGTATACTTTTTGACCGGTGACACCTTGGTCAAAAGCGGTGCCAATCGAAGATCCTACGAATCCGTTATTGGAAAAATTCACAGTAATTTTAGAAAGACTTACAATGTTATTGACTCCCGTGGCGTTTTGGGCCTGCGCGATAATGCCGCCGACATAAGCAGAAGAGGCATTGGTTACCGTGATATTAACCATCGATACGCAGTCCGACATAACGGACGCTGTAAGTGAACCAACAAGCCCCCCTACATAAACATTATATAAGGCGGCATTGACGGTAATTGTTCCGCTTAGAACAACATTGCTGATAGTCGCATTCTTGCCAACCCCGACAAGACCTCCCAAATAGATATCTGTCGAAGCGGTATGGCTGATATTTATCCCCACTATTTTGATATTTGTGAGCGTTCCTTCGTAAACCAATCCGAACAAACCGCCATAAGCATCTTCAAACTCGACCGTGCCGCATCTTATATCATACCCGTCACCGTTGTATGTCCCCATCAAGGGTACCAAAGTTGCCAACGCTGCATAATCGTCAGGTAAAATGATATCTGCCGTCTGCTTAAAGTATGCCCACGGGAATACTTTTATATAATCGAGTTTGGAGTAATCCGTGATAGAAAACGGGCTTG
>JAQVTZ010000032.1 GCA_028699795.1 Clostridia bacterium
TTTTGGGTGACTGTTACGAACACTTTAATAACGACAGCAATATCGAATATCCCGAAATGATTTACGACGGTCCATTCAGCGATGCGCTGGCCATCCGCAATGCCCAATACCTAAACAGCTTAATTGCGGTTTCCGAAGCCGATGCACAACAAAAAGTAAGAGAAATTTTTTCCGATTTGCAGAATCTGGAGTATCTTGAAAAAACCGCAGGCAACATCCCGAGTTATGTTTACCGCACACAAACCGAAGGGGGCGAGGGTACCGCGCAGATTTCCGAAAAAGGCGGCAAGCTGGTTTTGTTCACTTCTAACCGCGAAATCAGCGACGAGACCCTGAATGTCGAGCAATGCGCGGCGAAAGCGGAAGAACTGCTGGTAAAAATGGGATATACTAACTTGGAACTCGTTTGGGTAACCCCTGCAGACTCTACGGTATACCTAAATTATGTTTATCACAAAGATGAAATCAGGTATTATCCGGATTTCGTCAAACTAAAAATCGCTTGCGATACCGGTACTGTATTGGCTTTCGACGCGACGGGATACGCCTATAACCATATCGAGCGCAGCCTTGGCGCGCCGACCACCACGATAGTGCAAGCGCGTGAAAAACTGAACGAAAGACTTTCTGTCGAAGAAGAAAGAATTTGCGTCATCCCTACCGAATGGAACACCGAAATCCTTGCCTACGAATTCGTTTGCACCCACGACGAAGAAACCTTTTATCTCTATATGGATGCCCAAACTTTGGAAGAAATCAAAATTATGAAAGTGGTAGGCAATATGATTGCATAATTTCCAACATTATATAAATATAATATATATGCAAAAAGCCCGTCTCGAACAACGGGCTTTTTTTGTATAGAGAATTGTGGAACCTCTATTTAATTCATAGCGCTTGCGCGTTGGTTAAAATATAAGTGAGATCGTTTTCTATAATCTTCACGGGAAGATAAAGACTCTTGTTGTTGGGAGTACTGATACTGCCGAGCAATTGGAAGTCTTGGGGAGAATACCATACGGTAATCGGTTTGCCCGAAGGCGTGTCGCTTTTGCCGAATACCGCCGTAAGACAGTTTACCGCTTTAGTAGCGGGGGTACCGTTGCGATCGGTATAAGATAAATCGAAGTTTGCGGTTGTTGAGGTCGAAACCGATACCGCAACTTTCTCTAAGCTGCCCGATTGGGGAAGCAACACATCATATGACGCCGAGTACCCCGCGCCAATATCGTAACAGCGGATAATATTATACAAAAGTTCGTTGTCGGCATAGCCGCTTTTGGCTTTTATCCGTCGAAATTCTTCCCCGTTTTGGCTGTAATAGAAGTGTTTCTCCTCATGGTAAACCTTTTGCTCGTACGATTTGTCTTGAAACTCGACTTTTTTGTAAGAGGCAAGCGAAGTAAATCCGTTGAGCAAGCTTTGGGAATACAGTATCTCTTTGCCGTCTGTGTCGACTGCGGTTTTTGTGACGCGTGTCCCCGCAGACATGCTGAAAGGCTCGCTACGCAGTCTTTCTACTTTGTATTCTCCTGCCTCCAGCCTTTCGGAAGTAACGGTAAGCGTGCCTATCGTTTCTTCTCCGTTTTTGATCTCGTAAGTCAGAGTTTCGCTGCGTGCCCAAGCGATACCGGGAACGGGCGCGGTTTGCGTACAGCCGCCGAGTAAGACAATGCTTGTTAAGAAAACGGCCATTAGAATAACGGCAAGTACCGATTTTTTCATTGTTATAGCTCCTTTTTTGTAACCGTAACTATTTTTTGCTTCGGTATCTCTGTGGTTAATCGTCGGCGCCCAACATCTCTAGTTTGGACTTAGGCGGTAAAGCTCTGCTGTCTCCATGTTTAACAAAGAACATCAAACCTACCGCAAGCGCGACACAAATCGTAGAATACAAAAATAGGTTTTTGTTGCCAAATTGGTCCATGACGATACCTGCAATAAACGGAGTAATTGCTTGCGCGCTCATTGTGGCGGTATAGTAAAGACCGGTATATTTGCCTACCGTATCCGTGCTGGATAACTCGACCACCATGGGGAAAGTATTCACATTGGCGATAATAAGACCGAATCCTGCGATAAGGTAGAATGCCGTAAACAGATACATGGCGTATGCGCTGGGGTTGCCCGCGAAGATAAAAATTAACAGGAATGCGGCAATGGCAAGCCCGAATCCTATAATAATTGACTTTCGGCGACCGATCTTAACCGCAAGATATCCTACCGGAATAAAGGCGATAGCAGATATTGCCATCGAGACACCTGAAATAATACCGCCGAGTCCCGGCGAAAGGTTCAGCGTTTTTGTAATATAAATCGATAAGTTGCTGGAAATCGCGTTATATCCCATAAACCACATAAATATGGATGCAAGAATAAGAACAAACGAAACCATCTTCGCTTTTTTGAGTTTGCGCACCTCGCTGTCCGTACCGGCAAGCAACTCTCCGTTTGTAGATTTTGCTGCAGGCTCTTCCTCATCATTGGAAATCCCGTATTCTTCGCAAAGAAGCTTGCATTCGTTTACCAGTTTGTTTTCTTTCACTAAAAATAAGAAAGCGGTAAGCAACGCGAGCATGGAAGCGGCTACCAATCCGAAAATCATGATATAGCCCGAGGGATTGACAAGTAGAACAACCGTATAAATAATAAAAGCAAGCGCGCCGCCAAAGCCGCCTGCAAGGTTTATCATTGCGTTTGCTTGGCTACGGAGAGGTTTGGGCGTGACATCGGGCATCAGCGCTACCGCAGGACTGCGGAAAGTCGCCATGGCGATAAGCACCAGCAAAAGCACTACCATATAAATGATAAGCGATGCAGGTTTTTCCATTGTAATTTTATTGTTTACCTGTGTGCTGGCAAAAGTGTTCAGCCCTGAATTAACAAAATTGTTATACCGTGCCGAATACACGGGGTCGCCGTTTTTGTCTTCTGACGGAGTGCCGTCCGCATTGATATAAGGATTGAGCGCGACATCAAGATAATCTTCTAAATTGTCGATATCGTTTAACTTTAGATAGGAATGATCGCAAAAGTCCGAATTCTCGTATCCTTTATTATAGAGCATCGTATAAAGACCTTCGGCGTCATAAGTATTGCCTTTGTCATCGGTATAACTATAATCTACCGCGGTCGTATTGGTAATCGCGTTACGCAATGCCGTCGCTTCTTTCAGTTGGCCGTTCGCGGAAACAGGCACAAATACCATAAGAAGTACGGTGACCAAAGTACCGATGACAATATACGGCGTACGCTTACCATATTTGGTGACGGTTTTGTCTGAAAACTTACCGAATAACGGCAAAAGGAACAACGATAACAAATTATCAAGCCCCATAATAAGGCCGCGCATCGTGTTACTTAAACCGTAAGCGTTTTCGAGAAGGAGGGGTACTACAAAATCGTAAGCAGCCCAAAACACCATAACAATGGCGAATGCGGTACCTACTTTGAGCGTCTTCTTATAGTCTAATTTCATTTTTGCTCCTCGTAATTCAAATATAATAAAGTATACCATAACATTAGAAAATATCAAGCGCGAAAGCTGGCAATTTTCATTTTTTGATGTATAATAAACATATGAATGCCAAGAAGTTTTTACCAATCGCTCCCACCACGATATCCGTTCACGACTTAAACCTTATGAATCCCGCTGTTTTGTCGTTTGTGGGCGACAGCGTGCAAACACTTTATGTCCGCGCCTGCCTTGCGACCGAATGCGGCGAAAAAGCATGCGCTTTGCATCGCAAAGCATCCTCTATCATTAACGCGACAAGTCAAGCCGTTGCGCTCAAGCATATTTTGGCAAGTCTTACCGAAACCGAACTTGGCGTATACAAACGCTGTCGCAATACCAAAAAACCTACTTCGGCCAAAAATGCGACCATCACCGATTATCGCATCGCCTCCGGTTTCGAAGGGGTTGTGGGTTATTTGTATCTGGGCGGATTTCAAGACCGGTTGGCGGAACTGATGGAACTCGCTTATAAAGAATAACGGTTCCATAATATACATATTCGGTATCCCAAAGGAGTTTTTATGATAATAGAAGGCTTAAACGCAGTAAGCGAAGCGCTCAATGGAGACATCACGGTAGAAAAACTGCACATCCAAAAAGGCGTTTTTCAAGACAGGCTAAACAGATTGGTCGCCTTGGCGCGCAAAAAAAAGATAAGGGTGCTGTTCTGCGAAAAAGAAGCGATGGACAGACTCAGCCCTTCCAAAAAACATCAGGGCGCAATCGCAATGGTGACGGATTTTGTCTATACCGATTTCGAAACAATGCTAGAGGACGGGGAAGGCAGCGACAAACCGATTTTGCTCGTACTGTTAGAAGGAATCGAGGACCCGCATAATCTCGGCGCAATCATCAGGGTTTGCGACAGCGCGGGAGCAACGGGAATTGTCATACCCAAACACCGCAGTGTCACGGTCAACGATACTGTGATACGCACCAGCGCGGGCGCGGCGGCGCATGTCGCTGTTGCAAAGGTCATCAACATAAATGACGCCGTACGAAAGTTAAAAGAACGCGGCATCAAAGTTTATGCCGCCGATATGGACGGAGTCTCCGCTTACGGCGCCGATTTTACGGGTGACACGGCGATTATCATAGGCGGAGAAGGGCATGGCGTTAACACGCTGACACGAAAACTTGCCGACGGCGTTATATCCCTTCCTCAACTCGGCAAAGTCAACTCTCTTAATGCGTCTGTTGCTTGCGGCGCATTGCTCTACGAAGCGGTAAGACAACGACAAATAAAATAATAGAAGCATATTAGAAATGAGAACAAACGAAGCGAAAAAAACAAAAGAGGCAGAGTCGGAAGAGCTTTTACTGTTAGAAAAAGCACAGGCTGGTGACGTCGAAAGCATGGAACAAATGATTATCAAGTATAAGTCCTTGGTACGCAGCATTGCGCGGGCCAAGTTTTTTCTTGCGTCGGGAGGCGACGGAGAAGACCTTGTACAAGAAGGCACAATCGGTTTTCTAAAGGCGGTTCGGGAATATCGAAGCGACAAAAGCAAAGGAAGCTTCGCAAGTTTCGCAGCGTTATGTATTAAAAGCAAAATTACGGATGCCATGCGCACCTACTCGCGGGACAAGCATAAACCGCTCAATACCGCGTCCAATCTATTGGCAGGTAATAATGAAGAAGAGTATCTCATCGATAAGGTGGTGGCGGCATCCGACCCCGTTTCCAATTATATCGACGAAGAAGAAAAGTTGCAATTTTACCGCAAAATGGACAGTTTATTAAGCCCCAAACAATCCAAAATTCTCAAATTATATTTAGAAGGATATTCCTACAAAGAGATTGCGGATAAACTTAAGATCAAACCCAAAACGGTAGACAACGGTCTAAAAGCTGCAAAAGAAAAAATTAAAAAATCGGAAACTGTTTTTTCCGCTGAATAGAGGTTATTTTATGAAACTTGGTATCGTAGGTCTTCCCAATGTCGGGAAAAGCACACTGTTTAACGCAATCACGGCCGCAGGAGCGGATGCCGCCAATTATCCTTTTTGCACCATCGAACCCAATGTGGGTGTTGTCGCCGTTCCCGATGACAGGCTTTACAAACTGGGCGCACTGTACAACACAAAAAAAATCGTTCACACAACAATTGAGTTCGTCGACATTGCGGGTCTAGTAAAAGGCGCCAGCCGCGGCGAAGGACTGGGCAATAAGTTCTTATCCCACATACGGGAAGTGGACGCTATTGTCCATGTCGTACGGTGTTTTGATGAGGCAGATATCATTCATGTAGAGGGAAGCGTAGACCCCATCAGAGATATCGAAACGATAAATTTGGAACTCATACTTGCCGATATGGATACCCTAACTAAGAAAATAGATAAAACCAAAACCGCCGCGAAGGGAGGCGACCGAAAGTATTTTGATGAGTTGGAAATCCTCCAAAAGATCTATGCGGGATTGGAACAGGGAACGCCGCTTAGAAGGATAGAGCTGAGTGAACAAGAAAGAGACTACGCCGAAACTTTGTTTATGTTAAGCGGCAAAAAAGTCATTTATGTCGCGAACACAGACGAAAACGAAACAGAAGACAATGCGTATGTGAAAAAGCTAAAAGAGTACGCGGCGCAAGAAGAAAGCGAAACCGTGGTGCTTTGCGCAAGACTTGAAGCCGAGATTGCCTCCCTCCCGCAAGAGGAACGCGCAGAATTTATGGAAGCGATGGGGTTGGTAACCTCAGGGTTGGATAAATTGGTTACTTCGTCTTACAAGCTTTTGGGACTGATGAGTTACCTTACCGCCGGCGAAAAAGAGACACGCGCATGGACAATACCCGTGGGAACAAAAGCGCCTCAAGCTGCAGGAAAAATTCACACAGATTTCGAAAAAGGCTTTATACGCGCGGAAATTATTGATTATGACACGCTTTTAGAGTGCGGCTCGTTTCATGCAGCCAAAGAAAAAGGTAAAGTGCGAAGCGAAGGAAAAGATTATGTAATGCGGGAAGGCGATGTGGTATTATTCCGTTTTAATGTGTAGTTCTTAACTGTATTTGACAATTGAATATTGCTTTACTACTTGATATTCGCGCGAAATCGTTATATAATAGAACATATCTTTTATCCAAACGGTTATAGTTTGGTACCATGGGAGAATAGTATGGCTCAAAAACCGTTGTCCAATGCCAAAATGTATACGGCGTCCTGGACCGAAAAAGACGAGGCGCTTCTTATCGACCTTTTAAACCGAAAGATTAACGAATTCAGATTCGATATTCGAGAGGCAGAGTCTCCTTACATAAAAGCGCGCCTTCGTGCAAAACGAAAAGAATACAAGGCGATGCTCGGCAAGGTCATCACAGGAGATTATAACAGCAGTGTGCTCGCTGCCGAGCTTGCCACGGCAAAACTCTCTTTAGGCGCGGGCGTTCGCAAACAAAACAAAGGCTTAGGCAAATATGCGGACAGTTATGCCGATGTAGATTTCGATTTCAAAAGCTTTTTCGGCAAAACCAGATATTACGGGGCGGGACTTCCGTTCTTTATGGTGCTAATTTTGGTAATCATGGCGGCATTTATGCTGGTAAGCTTTATTTTGCCCGCCAACACAATAGAGAGCATAGAAGACAAAATCTCATCCGAAATGAAGTTCTCTCTCACGACAGTTTCTTATATCAGATTAGGCGAAGGCGAAAACGACTTCCGCGTACGCAATAACGGTGATTGGCCCAAGGGTACTTACCAAACAGAAAACGACAAGCTGGAGTACGGCGAAATTTATGTCGCCCCCGACGAAACCATACCAGAATATGTCTATTTATATCAAGACCTCAAAATGGTTTCTATCGATATAACAGCGGTCGATATGTTAAAAGCGGTTTTCCGTATGCCGATGTTCAGCCGCAACAGGGTAGACTTCATAGAAGATTTAGACGAAATGCAAGGCAGAAGTTGGTATTATGTACGCTACATGGATCCCGAAAACCGCCTTAACAGCATGGATATCTCAAGAGATGACAACGGCAATTACGACTGGACGGCTATCGTCAGGTTTATTGCCACCAACGGCGCGGTAGTGTGCTTGTGGATTACGGTATTACTTTGCCTCATAGAACTTATTATTTGTATCGCAAGAATGTTTACTTATACTTCAAGACGCCTGCATGTGATACCGATCCTCATTCTACTATTTGGTCTGCTTACCATGATGATGCCCGCCTTTGCCGAAATCGGCGCGCTTAACGGCGATAGCGTGTTACAATCGCTTACGGATTACTTTACCGTATACTGGAGCGACTTTATCAACTACGACACCATCTCTATCATCATCAATTTGTTGTACCTTATTGTATTGGCCGCAGTGCCTGTCTTGCTTATTATCTTGCCACTGGTGATGCACAACCGCCAATACAAACCCGTTACCTTTGTGCCCAAAGGCAACAGGCCGCATATCTACGGACCCAACGAAATGCCCGTGAAACCCGGCAAAGTGCCCAAATACGGACTTACCGAAGTCAACCAATACCGCAAACGCTGATATCAACAAAAACAAACACAAAAACAAAATTTGTTTTTTTTGAGTATAATAGTTATATAACTCTGCTTGTGGAGCGACTTCGTGCCGCTCCACTCTGTCAATAACGGCAATATAACAAAGAGGAACTATGTTCGATAATATAAAAAGCGATATCAATGCAGCTCTCGAAAGAGATCCCGCCGCGCGCAACAAGTGGGAGGTTTTTCTAACTTATAGCGGCATCAAAGCAATCATTCGTTACCGCATAGCGCATTGGCTCTATGTACGGGGTTGGAGGCTGTTGCCCCGAATCATTACCGCTCGCGCCAAAACCAAAACAGGAATCGAGATTCATCCTGCCGCGATTATCGGCAAAGGACTGTTTATCGACCACGGTTGCGGTGTCGTCATTGGCGAAACCGCCGAAATCGGCGACAATGTAACGCTTTACCAAGGTGTTACCTTGGGCGGCACAGGCAAAGATGTCGGTAAAAGACATCCAACCATACATGACAATGTGATGATATCCGCAGGCGCAAAAATATTAGGCCCCGTTGTGATAGGCGAAGGTTGCAAAGTGGGCGCAGGCTCGGTTGTTCTTAAAGATGTACCGCCTCATTGTACAATTGTGGGCGTACCGGGTAGAGTTGTGCGGATGCACGGAGTCCGTTATAACGATATGGACCAAAAACTACCCGACCCTATCTTAGAGGAGTTTACCCGAATCAATAAGCGCATTACCGAGCTCGAAACCAAATTGGGTATCGAGGCATGCCATTACTCTATTACAAATCAAACAATAGAAGACGACGATCAATAAAGGACAAAAACGATGCTAAAACTATATAACACGCTGACACGAAACAAACAAGATTTCAAGCCCATCGGAAAAACGGTTACCATGTATTCCTGTGGGCCTACCGTGTACAGCTATGCCCATATCGGCAACTTACGCACCTACATTTTTATGGATCTCATCAGACGCGCCCTGCGTTACGAAGGCTATAAGATTAAGGGTGTTATCAATATTACCGATGTGGGACACCTCATGGCGGATGGCGACGACGGCGAAGACAAAATGATAAAAGCCAGCCGCGAACAACAAAAAACACCGCTCGAAATCGCAGAATTCTATACCCATATATTTATGGAAGACCTTGCGAAACTAAATATAAAATGCCCCGAAATTGTAGCCAAGGCTACAGAACATATCGACGATATGATACAATATGTCGTTGCGTTGCAAAAGGCGGGCTTTGCTTATGAGACTTCGGACGGTATCTATTTCGATATCGCCAAATTCTCGGGATACGGCAAACTTTCGGGCGCCAATTTAGACGACCAAATCGCAGGGGCGCGCGTCGAAGTCAACAGCGAAAAGAGGCATCCTGCAGATTTCGCGCTCTGGAAAAAAGCCGACCCTTTACATATCATGCAGTGGGACAGCCCGTGGGGCAAAGGGTATCCCGGATGGCACATCGAATGTTCCGTCATGAGCCAAAAGTATCTTGGCAAGGTGTTCGATATTCACAGCGGCGGCGTAGACCATATCCCGATTCATCACGAAAACGAAATCGCCCAAAACGAGGCGCTGACGGGCGAACAAAGTGTCAATTATTGGCTACACGGCGAATTTATGCTGGTAGACGGCGGAAAGATGAGCAAAAGTCTCGGCAATACTTATACCATTGCTCAATTAGAAGAAAGAGGTTATTCGGCTCTCGATTTTCGTTTTTTCTGCCTAAACGCCAACTATCGCAAAAAACTGAACTTTACCTTCGCTGGATTGGATGCCGCAAAGGTCAGCCGCGAAAGATTGCTTGCCCAACTAGCCCAACATAAAGCATCCAAGGTTGCGACTCCCATCGATATTCTAGATAAATACCGTACAGAATTTCGGGATGCCGTAGAGGACGATATCAACATACCTCTTGCTTTAGGCGTACTGTTTACGGCGTTAAGGGAGCCCAAAAGCCAAGATATCTATGCGCTCGCGTTAGAGTTCGATAAGGTGTTGGGATTGTCGCTGGACAAACTGCCCCAACCCAAAAAAGAAAAAAGCATCAGCCTGCCGAGCGAAGTGGAAGCTCTGGTAGAAGCGCGCACGGAAGCAAAAAAGAACAAGGATTATGCGACGGCAGACAGCCTGCGCAAACAAATCAACGACATGGGGTACAATCTCTTGGATACGAAAGAAGGCGTTACGGTTACGCCCAAAGCAAAAGAATGAAATGTCCTCATTGTAATGTCGAAATAGCGTGCAGAACGAAGGTATGCCCCTTGTGCCATGTGCCTTTCAATAATGTGGAAGGCAAACTAGACGAAGCGCGCAAACTTCCGCGCGCCTTTCCGCATAAAGGAAGAGCGCCGATGTTTTCTACGACAATATTTGACAAGGTTTATTTGGCGACAGCATTGTATTTGGCGATTCTCGCGATTGTCGTAGAATTCGTACTTACGGCAAAAGTACAAGGCGCGTTTCTTGTTATCGCGGCGTTATTCTACATCTACTTTTCCATTAGATTCACCATCCAAAATTACGGTTACTTCAGCCAAAAGGTGCTAGCGCAAACCTTAATGCTGACTTTGGTTGCGATTATAGGGCGCAAAGTATTGCCGCGACCTCTCTTTATTTACGAATACTTGTTGCCGTGCCTGTATATGGCGGCGATGCTGGTTATCTCGATATACATACTCATCCGACACAAACACCCCCAAAAATATTTGCTTAATCTGCTTTCGATTGCTTTGCTCGGAATGTTGCCGATTATCGTATTACGCTTTACCGATTCCGAATTCCAACTGCTTTCGTTGCTGACAGCAAGCTTAGGCGCTTTTATCATTCTTATTACGCTGATATCATCCTACGGCAAAATCAAGCAAGAACTGATACGGTTATTTCATACATAACATTTTAAATATCATACCTTGCAGTCATAACCCCTGTACCGCAAGCGGCTTTTATAAAATCACCGAAAGCGTCGTTGCACGCTTTCGCTTCATTTTTTGCAAGCTCCATATTCCAAATATGCTTCGAGCGTGACTCTAGAGCGCAAAATTCCCAATAAGGTATTTGGGCGGAAGTGAGCGTTTTAAGTAAGCGCTCCGCCTGGCCGGGGTATACTTTGTCATCGATACTGTGCGAAAAAAACACAGGGGGAAAGTCGGAATGAATGTAGTCCAAAGGACAGTATGCCCGATAAAAAGGCGAGTTTTTAAGCGTTTCCTCTTTGAAAACATCGATGCCCGTCAGCGCGTAAACAAAAGCGCTTTGTTTGGCGATTTCGTTTGATTTAGATAAGGCAAAAGGAATATCGTACATACCGCAAAAACAGGCCAAGCCCCGAAGCGGCTTGCAGTCCGTCGTGATGCCGAGGGCCGCGGCATATGCTTCATCGGTGAGCGCAGAGCAGCATGCGACTGCCAAAAAAGCGCCCGTACCGTCCCCTCCCATAATTGTATTATTCATATTGAATCCGTACTTTTCAGCGTTATTTTCTGCCCATTGTAAAGCGGATAAAATTTGACGGATTTGCGCGGGGAAAGGCTCTTTGGGCGCCGTACCATACTCTAAATTAAGAACGGCGCAACCTTTGGATGCAATATAGCGGCAAAACCCTTTGCGATGCTGTCTGCCTAATCCTACGCTCATGCCGCCGTGTAAAAAGATAAACACGGGCAAGTTACCCAATAGCGTTTTGCGGTATACATCGAGGCGACAAACTTTGCGGTTAGATTCGTCGTAAACAATATTGTTATAATCTCTTACGCCTTCGACGCGGTATTGGTTAAACAAGGGTCGGTAAAATGTTCCCTTTAACCTTGCAACGACAGTTTGCAATCCCATGGTGTACTCCTTACTCTCGGCATTTCTTTTGCAATATTACTTTTTTAGTATAACATATATGATGTTTTTGTTCTTAATATATAATAAATATGATATAATTATAACCATGAAATGCTTACTGTTAATCAACGCGTCCAGCGGAAATTCCGATTGGATTGCAGAAGATAAAGAGCTTCTCACCGCATTGCGTAAAACATACGATACGGTAGACAAAAAGATTTTTACTGCGGAAGACGGTTTTAATATTGCCAGCGAGAGCAAAGGCTATGATACACTGATACTGTGCGGAGGCGACGGCACTTTCAACTATGCCATCAATGCCCTAAGAGACAGCAATATAGAGCTTATTTATCTTCCTTGCGGCACTTTTAACGATTGCGCGCACACCTTAAAAAAACTGGACGGAAACAACCCGAAAAAAGGACAATTCCGTTTGGATTTGGGCGAAATAAATGGCAGACTGTTTTCCTATGTCGCGGCGGCAGGCAGCTTTACTCCCATAGGGTATCTCCCCAAAAACAAATATAAAAAGGCGTTTAAAAGGTTGGTGTACTATTTCTACGCTTTCAAAGAATACAAAGTGCACAAAATCCATGCCAAAATGAAAGTGGACGGCAGACTGTTCGAAGACTGCTATACTCTCATTATGGCGGTGAATTCGCGTTATGTTTTCGGGTTTAGTTTCAACCGTATTTTTCATCTTAACGACGGGAAAGGACAATTGCTGCTCATCAAAGCTCCTAAAGGTCCGTTTGGATTCATAAAGTTGTTTTTCTTGTTTTTCAGGGCGTTTTTTGTTGGTTTCGACAGCGAATACGACGGCAAGAATATCAAGTTTCTGTCTTTCAAAAGGTGCATGTTACAACTTGAGAAGCCAGTGGAGTTTTGCGTGGACGGCGAAAGATTGTTGAGCGGCAGAGCCAATGAAATCTGGATGCATAAAGAGCGCGGAAGTGTTATTCTAACGGGCGCAAAAGACTTTTTATCCGAGTAAGAGGCTGTATTTTCCCTCTCATTCATGTTTTTTGGTAAAAACGCTTTACATAGTATATACTTAGATATTATAATAACATATAGCATTTTATGATGCGCGGCAATAATGCCGATCCTTGCTCCCACGGGAGCCATCAGTCCAAAAGGAGGTATGTATGAACAAATACCAATTGTTATTCATCATCGAGAACAGCCTTAGCGAAG
>JAQVTZ010000033.1 GCA_028699795.1 Clostridia bacterium
CCCCTGACCTATCGCTTAGGAGGCGATCGCTCTATCCTACTGAGCTACACGAACACGGCGTAAATTAAGTTAGATTTACTTGCCCCCTAGATGAACCAAACAGGGTGCAAAATTTATTTTAGTTTTCCTTAACCATCTATATTATGCAATAAAGTGGCTATTTATGGGGCTTTTAGAGCCTATTAGGAGTATATCTGTATATTCACTTCACCCTTAGGAGGCGGTCGCTCTATCCAACTGAGCTACGGAAACATCTATTTTGTTGCCCTTATAGGGTAGTTATGACTTTGCAATTATATAATATTTGGTCTTGAAATGCAATCTTTTCGACAGTGTGGTTAGGTAAAATGTATAAAAAATGACAGCATATAGAACAACGCTATATGCTGTCATTAGTTTTATAGTTAGAAAGTGTTAACGGTTGAGTAAATCTGCAATCGCTGCGAAACCGCCTATTGAAGTAATGACGATTGCCGCAATAATGACAATGAGTATGAAAAAGCAGAAATAAGAGCGGGCAAAGCTTCTTCTTACAATATTGGAACTGCTGAAAGAGAATATCAGTAAAAATATCAGACCGATAACCGGGATACTAAAGAGTATTTGATAAAAAAAGTATCCCCAAGCAGTAATAGGACGGTATTTGGGGGGAATGTGTTGGATTTCGTGTTTTTCTTGATTGTTCATTTGTAACCTCTAAATTGTTTAGTGCTAATAGTATAACATGTTTTGTGGCTTGCTACTAATCATTTTGATGTAAAAACCATAGTCTACATTTATTTGCGACTCTTTTTTGGGGGAATAATTGCAAAATTCAATCACCTATGCTATGATAGGTTTGTTAAAAAAAAGGCTAATTATGGGTTTCTTACTAGTGCCACATGGGTATTTTGTCTCCTCTTATCCCTATGTAGAGACCCCTAATAAGAATAATAGCATTTTGCTATATATATAATTATACTATCGTTATTTGCCAGAGAGTGAAATGAAGCTGAATATAAAGAATACCATATATGCCTCGCTTGCATTCGGATGGATTACAATTTTTTGGTTTGGATACGATAACCTCATCCAGACAATCAATATAGCAACCTTTGGTCTGAGAACACCGATTTCGGGGTTGATTCTTGCGATAGACAATATATTGGGGCTTCTTGTTCTGCCCGTTTTCGGGTGGCTGTCCGACCGAAGCAAAAGCCGATTGGGGAAACGCACGCCATATATTTTGGCAGGAACATTGCTTTCTATGGTCGGATTGTTTTTTGTGGGATTTTTTGCGCATAATCAAAACCTCACGGGGTATCTTATCGCGCTGGTTGTGACGCTGTTCGGCATGGCCGCATACCGCTCTCCCGCGCTTTCTTTGGTGCCTGACATTACACCCGAGCCCCTAAGAAGCAAAGCAAACGCCGTTTCCAACCTTGTAAGCGCATTATTTAACCTTTTGGCGGTCGCATTGGTAACGCCTTTTCTTGTACAGAACTATATCGAGAATAATAATTATTTCCCGATTATCATCGGTATTGTTGTAAGTACATTTGTAACGGTAGGGTTTTTCTTGTGGAAAGTGAAAGAAAACAAGTTGCTTGCAGACCTCGATAAGCAATTGCAGGTGTGCAGCTTACCCGAAAACAAAGAGAAAGAAGTGTGCAACACGCCTTCGTTGCGGGACACATGTGACAAAAAAGCACGCCTTAGGAATAAACTCCTGTTGCTTACGACAATCTTTTTCTTTTATATGGCATACAACGCGCTTGTTTCGAACTTTACCAATTACGCCCATTATGTGCTGAATTTGGAATTTCGCTCGTTACCGCTGATTGTTGTTATGGGAGGCGCGATTGTAGGATTCGCGCTTACTCCAAAATTTACAAAAATTCTAGGGCGCAAAAAAACGATTTTTGCAGGCTTTATTATTATGATAACCGCGTTTTTAGTGGCGACCTTGCTTATTTTGCCGTATGTAAACCGTATGCCGACACTAATTTCTAACATTATTATGAATATTTGCTTTGCCGTCGCAGGGTTTGGATACGGATTTGTCATGGTAAACATCTATCCGATGTTTTTGGAGTTCAGCGGAACTGCGAAAGTGGGACAGGGTACGGGAATATTCGCGATGGCAATGACGGTTGCAATGGTCATAACCCCTGTATTGTCGGGGATGCTGATCGAACAGCTCGGTATCCTGACAGGAAGTACCTATTCTACAACAATAGGCTCGGTAGTCATAACAAACTTCGGCGATTACCGCGCGTTGATACCTTATAGCATCGTCAATCTTGTGTTTGGTGCGATAGCGATACTGTTCGTAAAAACACCGTCTCAAGCATTGCATAACAAGGACATTACACCATAAAATACAAGATCTGTAACAAATGAAAACTGCAAGGTGGTATACCATGAAAGAAGAGAACTATGGCGCAGCCTTAAGTTGTAACAACAGAATTGCTCCGGAAGACAGAATCCCGTTTGGCGAAAAAGTTATTTACGGCGCCGCCGATTTATTCGGAGGCGGACAGGCTACCATGCTGTCGCTGTTGCTGCTGGTTTTCTTTACCGATATTATAGGCATCACCGCCGCATATGCCGGTACTATTATATTGGTGTCTAAGTTATGGGACGCTTTTTCGGACCCTTGTTGCGGTATTGTCTCGGACAATTTAAGAACAAAAATGGGACGCCGCAAGCCTTTTATGATTTTGGGCGGTTTACTGATTCCGCCCGCTCTTGCATTTCTTTTTGCGCCGATACAAAATTTGGGCTCCGAAGCGGCAAAAATAGCGTTTGCCGCGATTGCCTATGTGGCGTATTGCACGGTGTCTACCGTATCCCAAGTGCCGTATATGTCTATGAGTTCCGATATCTCTTCCGATTACCGCGAAAGAAATAAAGCGAATACCATCAAGCTTATATTTGATATGCTTGCCGCGGCAATTTGTTATCTGGTACCAAGTATGGTATTCGATATGCTCAAAAACGGCACACTGTCGCAAACGGCATTTTATTTCATTATTGTATTCGGGTTCGGCGCGCTGTTTGCGGTACCGATGGTTGTCGCAGGATTCAAAATTAAAGAAAGAACGCCATATCCGCTAGAAAAGTCCCGTTTTGACTTTAACGGCTGGTTTAAATCGTTAAGGGTAAAATCGTTTAAATATCACATTCTCATGTATATAGGCGCGTTCTTGAGTATGGATTTAATCTCTAATTTAGCAATCTTTTATGTGGGAAATGTACTGAGAGGGGTAGAACTGTTCGGCCGCGAAATCGGTACCGTCTTTATTATCGCGCCCATGATGGTGATTGCGGGTATTTCGGTGCCGTTATACTATTTTATTATGCAGAAAACAACAAAGCAATTTGCTTACAGAATGGGGATTCCACTTTATATTCTCGGCGTGGTGGGACTTGCCCTCTACCAAACAAGCTGGCCCTCTGTGTTGGTAATCGTTGCGGCGGCCTTGATGGGAATCGGTTTGGGCGGCGCGCAAATGATGCCATGGATTGTATTTCCCGATACGGTGGATGTGGCGGAGCTCAAGCTCGGCTACCGTCCTACGGGCAACTTCAGCGGTATTATGACTTTTTCACGCAAGGTATCTACCGCAGTGGCAATCCAGCTGGTTGGCGCGGGGTTGTCTTTGGCGGGATATCAATCGGCAACCGCGGGAGAAGTCATTCAACAAGGGCCCGCGGTACTGCTTGCGATAAGAATTATGCTGGGCGTATCCGTCACATTGTTTCTTATCATGGGTTTTTATGCCTCCTTAAAATATAAGGTAAACAATAAGAAACTGCAACGAATACGCTATTTTAATGAGATGAATCGGGCAGACGAAGAACTTACCGAAGAAGAGCAGGAAGAGAAAACAGCGTTAATAAGGGAGTTGGCGTAAAGTTCATGTTATCTATTCCATAACTCCACACTTCGCACACGGCCCATTGTTTTTGCGTATATCGTGTTTATTTGATATTTTTTGTCGATATTGTGACTGACAGGGGCATCTTCCTCTATAATCAAAACTACGATTATAGGAGAAAAAAATGTCTACAAAAACAACAAGCGATTATAAGATGATTATCAAAAGCGCAAAAACCAGAATGTTAAAAAACGACTATGCCGAAGCCAAGAAGTTTTACCGTTTGGGTTTGAACAACACTTGTTATAGGGTAAACAGTCATAGCCTCACGAAGGAAGAGATCGGGGGGCTATGTGACAAAATCAGCGAAATCGAAAGCGGTAACGAGGCCGTATTCGCAATAGGAAAACTGGTGGACAACGAAGTGCTTGCCAAACTGAGCGAAAGCGAACAAGAGCGTTATGTATTGGAAATTGCGCGGCTTTACAGGGAATTAAGAGATAAGCTGAAAGCAAACAAGATGATCCTGTAAAGGGAACCATTTTGTCGAAGAACTACAAATTTTTCCGTACAATAAGGAATAGCGATAGGTTTTATCGTATTTATATATATCCAATCTTATAAATGGAGATAAACCATAGCTGTTTTTTCGGAGAGCTGGCGCGAACGGCTCCTTGCAAATTCCGATATCGTCGAAATTATTTCGCAATTCCTGTATCTCGAAAAGAGAGGCGGGAAGTATTGGGCGTGTTGTCCTTTTCACCACGAAAAGACGCCCTCTTTTGTGGTAAACGCAAACGAACAATACTATCATTGTTTCGGGTGCGGGGTGTCCGGCAATGTTGTTACCTTTCTTATGGAGCACGAGCGCATGGAGTACAGCGAGGCCATGGAGTGGCTTGCAAGGCGCGCGGGAATGGAGTTGCCCCAAGAAGAGACCGAGGAAGAACGCAGGGCGAGGGCAGAACGCGATAAGGCGTTGGAAGTGATGAAGCTTGCCGCAAGGTTCTATTTTGATAACCTCAAAAAACCCGAGGGAAAACCCGCAATAGATTACATACGCCAGAGAGGCCTGAGCGAGTCGACAGTCGTCGAGTTTGGCATGGGATACTCTACGGATTTTACTTCTTTGCCAGACTATTTTTCAAAAAAAGGTTACGATACCAAAACCCTCAAAAATGCCTGTCTGGTATCTCAAAACGATGAGGGCAGAATAATCGATTTTTTCGGCGGAAGACTTATAATACCGATTATTAACGCAAGGGATCAGGTAATAGGTTTCGGCGGCAGGACTCTCGAAAAAGACAGGATGCCTAAGTATAAAAACTCGGCGGGTACGCTGCTGTTCGACAAGCGCAAAACGCTGTTCGGTATCAATTTAATAAAAAAACTTCAGCAAGCGGAAACCGTGAACGATATTATTTTGGTAGAAGGCTATATGGATGTCATCAGCCTCAGACAGGCGGGTATAAAAAACGCAGTGGCGTCTATGGGAACATCTCTGACGGTAGAACAGTGCAAAGAGCTTCGCAAATATACCAATGTCGTGTTTGTGTCTTATGATGGGGATGCCGCAGGACAGATGGCCACTTGGCGAAGTCTCGACCTGCTTGCGAGAGCAGGGCTAGAGGTACGGGTGCTTACCATGCCCGAAGGGCTAGACCCCGACGATACTGTCAAAAAAGAGGGGCGCGAAGGTTATTTATTATATAAAAATGCCGCCTTGCCGCTTATCGATTTTAAACTGAAGTCTTTATCGAAAAGATACAACCTCAATACAGCGGACGGCAAAAACAAGTTTGCCAATGCGACTTTGGGCATTTTGTCCGCCCTTGACCCGATCGCCAAAGACCTTTATGTTAAAGAGGTGTCTAAGCTGTCCGGGCTCAGCGCGGAATCAATTGCCAATTCTTTATCTGCCGAACTCGAAAAAAGAGCGAGACGCGCTCCCGTTGCCGAGACAAAGAAAGAAAATGCCGCCCAAATCACTGATAACAATGCGCGTATTGTTGCGGCGAGATTTTTACTTGCATCCGTGTTTTCGGCAAAGGATTATGTTAAGATAACCGACATCAAAGACGAATATTTTGATTTTGAACCTCATAAAGAAATCGCCGCTTATGTCAAAAAATGCATCGAAAAAAGAGAACCACCCAAAATAGGGGCGTTATTCGATTTTGTAGAAGACAAAAGCGAAATCGAGCGCATCACCGAAGCGATGAGTTCAGTTCCCGTATCCCAAGCCGAAGATTATTATATAAAATGTATCCAAACATTAGAAAAAAGCGGTTTACAAAAAAAGAAAGCGGAGCTTCTAGAAAAGATAAAAATCTCAAGTGATATAAAAGAACAACAGTTATTAAAAGAAGAATTACTTAAACTAATACGGAGGTAAACAATGCCCGACAAAGAAACAAGAGTAAAAAATGAGATTGCCAAACTGGTAG
This sequence comes from Clostridia bacterium, assembly GCA_028699795.1. Lineage (GTDB taxonomy): Bacteria > Bacillota > Clostridia > Christensenellales > DTU072 > Firm-09. The sequence continues at coordinate 6,311 of JAQVTZ010000033.1, forward strand.
AAGTATATAAGAACCAGAAAAGCGTGAGCGACGAAGAACTTCTTAACAAAATTGACAAACTCGGTTTTGATCCCGCCGATATAGAAAACCTTTATAAAACGCTGGAAGAAAACGGAATTACCGTAATCGAACAGGCGGTATCCAAAAACGATCAGCTGATTCAGAAGATTATGAGCGAAGTCAATATAGACGATTCGGTCAAAATGTATCTAAAGGATATCGGCAGAGTGCCTCTTTTAACCGCAGAAGAAGAGATTTCTATTGCAAAACAAATGGGAGAGGGCGACGAGGACGCCAAAAACAAACTCATCAATGCGAACCTTCGTTTGGTGGTAAGCATCGCAAAACGCTATGTGGGCAGAGGGATGCAATTTTTAGACCTTATCCAAGAGGGCAATTTGGGCTTGATGAAAGCAGTCGATAAGTTCGATTATACCAAAGGCTTTAAGTTTTCAACTTACGCCACTTGGTGGATTCGACAGGCGATTACAAGATCTATTGCAGACCAAGCTCGTACAATTCGCATTCCCGTCCATATGGTGGAAACAATCAATAAATTGGTGAAAGTATCCAGACTTTTGTTGCAACAGCTGGGCAGAGAACCTACGCAAGCGGAAATCGCGGAAGCGATGGGTATTACGGAGAACCGTGTCATCGAAATACAAAAAATAGCGCAAGACCCCGTTTCATTGGAAACACCGATTGGCGAAGAAGACGACAGCCATTTGGGAGATTTTATAGAAGATACCAATGTGACCGCGCCTATCGATGCGGCCGAAGCCAAGATGCTGAAAGAACAGGTAGAAGAAATACTCAATACCCTTGCCCCCCGTGAGGCGATGGTGCTTATCCTGCGTTACGGGTTGCGCGACAACCGCCCCCGCACGCTGGAAGAGGTGGGCAAAGTATTTAATGTGACCCGTGAAAGAATACGCCAGATAGAGGCAAAGGCGTTGCGCCGCCTCAAGAACCCCAATAAAACCAAAAAATTGCGTGACTTTTTGGACAAATGAGATTGCGCCTCGACCCGAGACTTCGGGCAGTACTGAACGAAATACGGTGTTATACTTTAGCGGATATCGGATGTGACCACGGAAGAATTGCCGTTGGAGCGCTGTTGGAAGGCAGAGCGGAAAAAGTGTTGGCAATCGATAAAAGCGCGGCTAGTTTACATAAATGCAAGCTGCTCGGCGAAGAAGCGGGGGTGCAAGACAGGTTGGATTGCAGAACAGGCGACGGCTTTGAGCCCGTGAAAGAAGGTGAAGCGGATTTTGCCGTGATAGCAGGCATCGGCGGCAGGGAAATTGTTCATATTCTGGAAAAAGCAAATTATCGGGGCAAACTTTTGTTGTTGCCGCATCAAGACAGTCACGAACTGCGAAGATTTTTGAGTGGTAGATATCATATTATGAAAGATTTTGTGATATCTTGCGGCGGTAAATATTACTGTTTGATTGTCGCTTCGCAAGGCGGATACAATTATAGTGAGGCGGAAATCTATTTTGGGAGAAATTTGCCCCAAAGCGACGATTACCTCAATATGCTTGCGGCGGAAAGAGTCAAACTATCCAAAATAGTTTGCGGGAATCACCTTACAGAGGGTGAAATCGTACAGAAATGGAAGGAGGCGGAAAAACTATGCCAAAAATACGGGATATCATCAAACGGATAGAAGAGTTCGCACCGTTAGAATCTCAATGCGACTTCGATAACAGTGGCTTGCTGTACGGTGACCCCGACAAAAATATCGAAGCTGTTTTGGTAACCTTGGATACCAATTGCGAGGTTGTCGCCGAAGCGATAAAAAAAGGTTGCGGGCTTATTGTAGAACATCATCCCACGCTTTTTTATCCTATCAAGAAAATAGACTTGAATCATCCCAAGCATCGCGCCCTTTGCGACGCGATACAAAACGAAATAGCTATCTATTCTGCCCATACCAATATCGATTTTGCCAAAGGCGGTCTTAACGACAGGGTTGCAGAAAAATTGGGTTGTGAAGATAGTACAACTTTAGACGGTACGCCGTATTCGGCAAGAATCGGAAAATTGCCAAAAACTTATACGCTGGCAGAGTTTGCGAAACGGGTCGCCCTTGTGTTGCAAGACGCGAATGTGGCGACGGTAGGCGATCCTAATATGCAAGTACGCGTGATTGCGGTTGCGAACGGCGCAGGCGGAGGGTCCGAAGAGACGATATTGCAAGCAAAAGAAGCGGGGGCAGATATTTTTATTACTTCGGAACTCAAATATAATGTCGTAAGGTTGGCAAAGGATATAAATTATGGTATAATATCAGTCGGTCATTACGATAGTGAAATTTGTTTTACGGAGCTTATTTGCGATGTAATCGGCCGCAGAGGGTTGGGCATAAAGGTGTATCCTGCCGAAAGCCTCAAGAATCCTTTCAATGACAGGAGTATATAATGAATCTGGAAAAAATGCTGGAATACCAGAAAATCGACCAAGAAATATACAAGGTAGAGCTGGATCTCAATCGCAGTAAAGAGATGGCGAGAATCAACAATTTCAAAAATCAGTTGTCACTGGCGCAGAACACTCTTCTCAAACTCAACAAAGAGACGGAGGAATTGTTTCACACAATAGAAACATTAGAAAAAGATATTTTGAATTCTTCCCCAGAGAAAGGTTTTGCAGAAAACGCGAATACGCCGGAAAAAGTGAACAGCGCCGAACAAACTCTTAACGAATGTCTCGAAAGTCTCGCCACGATAGAGAAAGAGTCCAAAAGAGCCTTCGATAGGCTGACATACATTAGCAGAGAAGCGGCGAAGCAATACGAAGTCGGCAGACATCTTAGCGGTGAACATAAAAAAGCAAAAGAGCAGTACAACTTGCTGCTAAGTAAGATTAGAGAAGAACACAAACATCATTTCGAACAATTAAATGAATTGGCTTCGCAAATCGACCCCAAGCTGATGGCCAAATACAAACATCTGCGGGACCACCGCAGAATGCCCGCTATTGTGCCATATATGGGTGGGAATTGCGCCGCCTGCGGCATGGATATCTCCATAGAAGTAAGCGAAAAACTTAAAACTTCCGGGGACCTTGCGGAATGTCCTAATTGCAGACGGCTTGTTTATCTCAAATAAAAGAGTATAGGCTTATATTATAGATATAGCATACCCCGCCTCCTTTTTAAGAATTGAGGATAACAAAGTATTTTGCCCGAATATAATATATTACTTGCGAGGTAATATTGAAATTTAGCAAAATGAATGGTTGCGGCAACGATTATGTTTTTATCTATTTGCCGGAGAACAAAGTGACGCATCCCAACGAGCTTGCCGTAAAGCTGTCCGACAGACACTTCGGAGTCGGCGCGGACGGACTGGTTTTGATGGATCAATCTTTACTTGCAGATTGCTCGATGCGGATATTTAACAGAGACGGAAGCGAAGCAAACATGTGCGGAAATGCCCTTCGATGTGTGGCAAAGTACATGTACGACAAAAGACTTGTTACGAAAGAAGAGGTAAGTGTTTCGACGCTTGCCGGTGTCAAAACCGTAAAGCTGCAAACTGCAAATGGCAAGGCAGTAGGCGCAAAGGCGGAGCTCGGCGTACCTTCTTTGATGTCTATAGAAACAAAAAGGGCGGTGAACTGTCTTGCGAAGATAGGAGAGAAAGCCTACGAAATCACACCGGTAGAGCTGGGCAATTACCATGCGGTTAGGTTCGTAAAAAACCTTAGCCAAAAAGAAATGCGTATAGCCGAATCACTATCGCGCTCGAGCCTGTTTCCCGACGGCGTTAACGCCGAAATCGCCAAAGTGATAGATCGGGAGAACATTATAGCAAGAGTGTATGAGCGCGGGTCTGGCGAAACAATGGCTTGCGGGACGGGCGCGGGAGCCATTCTGTTCGCGGCATTCTTAAAAGGGCTTACGGGGCCGAAAGTAAATATACGGCTGCCAGGAGGCGTTTTGGAAGTCGAGTATGTGAAAGGCAAAATCATGATAACAGGCCCCGCGAAGTTCAATTTTGAAGGCGCATTATAAAACTACACAAGGAGAAATATGGTCAAACTTAATAAGAATTACAATAATCTAAAAAAAAGTTATCTTTTCGCAGGTATCGCGCGGCGTATTAAAGAATACAAAGAGGCCAACCCTTCTGCCGATATCATCAAGCTAAGTATCGGCGATGTCACAAGACCGCTCACCAAAACCGTGGTAGAGGCGCTTGAGAAAGCAAGCAAAGAGATGGGCGCGGCCGAGACTTTCCGCGGATACGGCGACGAGCAGGGATATGCTTTTTTACAAGAACAAATCAAGAATTACTATAAGAGAAATACGGGCGTCCAACTAGAGTCCTCCGAAATCTTTGTTTCGGACGGGGCAAAAAGCGATGTCGGCAACTTTACGGAACTGTTTGACACCGATAATACAGTCATTATCCCCGACCCCGTATATCCTGTTTATGTAGACAGCAATATCATGAACGGCAGGCATATTGTTTATATCGAGGGCAACGAAGCAAACGGCTTTTTGCCTCTGCCCGACCAAAATACCAAAGGGGATATCATTTATCTTTGTTCGCCCAACAATCCTACGGGCGCCGTTTATACCAAAGACCAACTTAAACTTTGGGTGGATTTTGCAAACAAACAAGGGGCGGTTATCCTTTTTGATGCCGCATACGAGTCCTTTATTACAGATGACACACTACCGCGTTCGATTTTTGAAATCGAAGGCGCGCGTACTTGTGCTGTCGAGTTCTGTTCTCTTTCTAAGACAGCGGGTTTTACGGGCACAAGATGCGGTTATACTATTGTTCCCGAAGATATTATGATAAACGGTGTAAGCCTCAACAAAATGTGGCTTCGCAGACAGACGACCAAGTTCAACGGTACCGCCTATATTATTCAGCGGGGCGCCGAAGCGGTGTTTACCTCCGAGGGCTACGCTGGCTGTAAAGAAAACATTAAATATTATCAAGAAAATGCCAAAATCATCGCGTCCACATTGGATAAGTTGGGTATTTGGTATACGGGCGGAATCAATTCGCCTTATATCTGGCTAAAATGCAATATGGATTCATGGGAATTTTTCGATTTATTGTTGCAAAAAGCAGGAATTGCAGGTACTCCCGGTAGCGGGTTCGGCAAATGCGGCGATGGCTATTTTCGCCTGACCGCGTTCAATACCAAAGAAAAAACGGAAGAAGCGATGAGAAGATTTGAGAAGCTCTTTATATAGAAGACAATCAAATTACAAATTACAATGTACAAATTACAAATAAGAATCAAAAAAGGATACCATATTCTAAAATATCTTTAGAGCAATAGCGATACCTTATGAGTCCGACTTAAACGGCTCCCCAAGATAAAAGCAGCCGTTTAACGATTGGTCGGGAATAAAAAATTACAAATACAATGTGCAAATTACAAATAAGGATAAATCAAATTACAATTTAAGGATTATATAGTTCTTTAATCGGAGCGAATCCGCATTTGTAATCTTTACATTCATTCAGTATCATTTACTTAGGAGGCAAAAATGTCGGTAACGGTTTTAGTGGGAGCTCAGTTTGGCGACGAGGGCAAAGGAAAGATAGTAGATTTTCTGTCTTCGGATATGGATATGGTTGTCAGATTTCAAGGCGGCGACAACGCAGGGCATACGGTGGTGAACGAACAGGGTTCTTTCAAACTCCATCTAATACCTTGCGGGATTTTCAAAAAAGGATGTAAAGCCCTTGCCAATACGGGTATGGTCATCAATCCCGACGAACTTCTAAAAGAGCTTGGCGAAATCGAATCGCAAGGGGTGGATACTTCGGGCTTATACATATCGATGCGCGCCGTTATCCTTATGCCTTATCATATCGAATTGGACGGGCTGTCTGAAAAGAGCGGCAGAACGGGTATCGGTACCACCAAACGGGGTATCGGCTATGCCTACGCGGACCGAGCAAGACGCAACGCATTGCGGTTCGAAGATCTTTTGGATCCCGCTTATTGTGAAAAACGCGTACGCGCGATTATGCCGACCGTCAACGCCGAACTTATCGCGAAAGGCGGCCGCGAATTTTCAGTAGAAGAAATATTGGGAAAAACGAGATTTTGGGCGCAAAAGCTGGCGCACCGCATTGTAGAACCCGTTTCTTTTGTTAACAATACCATTAACGCGGGGCAAAAAATCCTCTTTGAAGGACAGTTGGGCGCAATGAAGGATATCGACTTAGGGATTTATCCTTATGTTACCTCGTCCAACCCCGTGGCAGCATATGCCGCGGTAAGCGGAGGATTTCCCATAAGCAAGATTACCGAAATCGTGGGCGTCATGAAAGCGTTTTCGTCCGCTGTGGGCGACGGTCCTTTCCCCACCGAAATGCAAGACGAAATGGCGGACGGTTTCCGCGGCAAAGGCAACCAAATAGACGACGAGTTCGGCGCGCGCACGGGCAGAGCCCGCAGACTGGGATGGTTGGATTTACCTGTCGTCAAATACGCGGCAACGATCAACGGATTTACCTCTATTGCGGTTTGCAAGATAGACAAGTTGGATACATATGAAGAACTTAAAGTGTGCACGGCGTACAAACTGGACGGCAAGGTGATTGATTATATGCCGTCTTCCCGCGACCTTTACA
>JAQVTZ010000198.1 GCA_028699795.1 Clostridia bacterium
TAAATAGAGGTTCCCAATTTTATTTCAGCTTTTCCATCAACTCATAAATTCGTTGCAGATCGTCTTTGGTAAAGTAATCTATGTAGATGCGCCCTTTTGTTTCGTTGCCTACCACTTTAACTTTGGTTGAAAAGATGCGTTTCATGTCGTCTACGAGGTTTTTCATCTCTAATGAGAGTCTCATTTTGGCTGCTGCATCCATTCTTTTGGGCGCAAGTTCGGGATTGAGATAATAACGAACCTTTACTTCCAATTCGCGCACGGACATCTGACCATCGCACGCTTTATAAGCGAATTCGGTTTGGACCTCTTTGTCTTCTATGGGGAGTATGGCGCGCGCATGGCCCGCAGACAGTCTGTCTTGGCGTACAAGCGCCTTGACTTCGTCGTCTAGGGCAAGCAGCCTAAGGGTGTTTGCGACGCTGCTTCTTGCCTTTCCGATACGGTTTGCGACTTCCTCTTGTGTCAGGCGATAGAGGGCGGCGAATTCGCTGAGCGCCTCGGCTTCTTCTATGGGGTTGAGGTCTTCTCTTTGCAGGTTTTCGATTAGGCTGATTTCGCGGCGTTTGCGCGCGTCAAGTCTTTTGACAATGGCGGGGATGGTGTCCAACCCAAGTTTTTGCGCCGCGCGAAAGCGGCGTTCGCCCGCGACAATCAAATAACCGTCGTCTTTTTGTACCAGAATGAGCGGTTGGATAATGCCGTGCAAGCGGATACTGTTTTCCAACTCTTGTTGCTCGCGTTCTCCGAAGTATTTTCGCGGTTGCTCGGGGTCTGCCGATACTTTATCGATAGCAATATTGAATATTTTTTCGCCGTCCAAAATTTCGGCAGGCACGGCTGAGGTCAGAGTTTCGTCTTCGATGTTTTCTAAGAGGGTTTTTAATCCTCTGCTGATTCTCTTCGCCATAATATGCTCCTTTCTCTATAGTGGATGCTTTTGTATTTTTGCGAACGGCCGTGGGTAAATATCGTCCACAGCCGAACTCTTTTGGTAAACAAGTATCGTTCTGGCGTGTTTTTCGTCTAAAACATAGTCTTTTTTTGCAATTAGACGGCACTGAAGAAGGGATGCTGCACGATTCGCCGCGGCAAGTTCTTCGCTTTTCTCTATTTTATAAGCCAAAAACCGTCCGTCCGGTTTCGCTAAGGGTATCGCAAGTTCTAATAAAATAGGCAATGCGGCAACGGCGCGCGCTGTGACAATGTCGAAACTTTCGCGGGCGGCCGTGCGGGCATACTCCTCGGCGCGTACTTGGAGGGCGCGCGCGTTTTGAAGTCCCAATTCGGATACTGCCGTGTTTAAGAAACGGACCTTTTTGCCGACGCTGTCCGTCATGGTGAGGTCGAGGTCGGGACGGACGATTTTGAGTGGCAAAGCAGGGCAACCACCGCCGCTCCCGATATCTAAAAGGGATGCTCCGTACGGAAGGAGGGATATTGCGGCAAGACTGTCTGAAAGATGCTTGGTTACCGCCTCTTCGCGCGAAGTAATCGCAGTTAAATTGATGCGGGAATTATAATCCAAAAGCAAATCCAGATATTTTATAAGCATTGTTTCTTGCAAGTCGGTGATATCCGGCAAAAAAGCGGATAACTTTTCTTTGATACAGCTCATTTTGTCCTTTTTGTAGCCGCTTGGCTACAAAATTGCCGATTCTGTAGCCGTTTGTTACAGAATTTCCCAATTTTATATCTAGATTATAGCATGTTCGGTAGCCGTTTGCAACATTTTTTTATTCCGTCCGAACGAAAATAAACGGCGTTTAGGTGCCTTTTTATGCTCGCCTCGCCAAAAATTATATTATCATATTTGTAATTTATTTGAGTTGTGGTCTCTTTTTTAGATAAATTATTAGTACCGTAATATCTGCAGGAGTGACACCGCTGATTCTGGAGGCTTGCGCAAGGGTAAGCGGACGGATTTTTTGCAGTTTTTGACGCGCTTCGGTTAGCAAACCTTCTACTTTGTTATAGTCGAAATCGGTGGGCAGAGAAAGCTCTTCCAATCTTGCTTCTTCGCGGATTTCCCGACGCTGTTTTTCCAGATACCCTTCGTATTTTAGTTCGGTTTCGACATACTTTAGCGCGCGCATGCTACAGTCTTGAAATAGGGGCGATATTGACACAAGGTCTTCGGCGCTCAGTTTGGTACGTTTAAGAAACTCTTTTGCCGACATCCCGCTTTTGGGCGCAGGTTCTCCCTTTTCTTCGAACAATGATGAGAGCGCCGCGGGGGAAAAACTTGTGGAAAGCAGCGTTTCAATTTTTTCGATTTCTTTTTTGTGGGCGAGGAATTTGCGGTATCTGTCGTCTTTGACAAGGCCTATTTTTCGGCCAAGTTCCGTCAAACGGATATCGGCGTTGTCTTGGCGGAGCTGCAATCTGTATTCGGCGCGCGAAGTCATCATGCGGTAGGGCTCGTCGACGCCTTTGGTTACCAAATCGTCAATCATCACGCCAATGTAGGCTTGATCGCGTCGGAGCACGATGCCCTCTTTTCCGTCAAGATAGAGCGCGGCATTGATGCCTGCCACAATTCCTTGCGCTGCGGCCTCTTCATACCCGCTGCTACCGTTTGCCTGCCCCGCAGCATACAGCCCTTTGATTTTTTTGCTTTCTAGTGTCGGGAAAAGCTCTGTCGGGTCCAGACAATCGTATTCAATCGCATATCCATAACGCATAATTTTGGCGTGCTCGAGCCCCGCGACACTTGCCAGCATTTCTTCTTGAACTTGGTACGGTAGAGAGGTGGAAAGGCCCTGCACATACATTTCGGAGGTGTCCGCGCCTTCGGGTTCGATGAAGACCTGATGCCTGTCTTTGTCCTTAAACCGCATAATTTTGGATTCTATCGAAGGGCAGTATCGGGGGCCTACTCCCTCTATTGTACCGTTATAAAGCGGCGCCCTGTCGAGGTTGCGAAGAATGATGTCATGTGTCGTTTTGTTGGTATAGGTAAGATAACAAAGGTAATCGTTGCGCACCTCGTACTCTGTCATAAAACTAAAGGGTGGGATTCCTTTATCCCCGTACTGGGGTACCATTTTAGAAAAATCGATAGAAGATGCTAAAATACGCGCAGGCGTACCCGTTTTGAACCGTACCAGAGAAAGACCGTTTGCGGCAAGACTTTGGGACAGCTTGCCGCTGCGCGAAAATCCATTGGG
>JAQVTZ010000199.1 GCA_028699795.1 Clostridia bacterium
ATCCTTTTTAGCGTAAAAATAAGAAAATACAATATACTACTCCATAAAGAAAGGGGGCAAAAATGAAATACGATTATCTTATTGTAGGCGCAGGACTGTTTGGCGCGGTGTTCGCGCACGAAGCGGCGGAAGCCGGCAAAACCTGTCTGGTTATTGACAAGCGCCCCCACATCGGCGGCAACACTTACACCTATTTGCAAGACAGCGTCAATGTGCACAAATACGGGGCGCACATCTTTCATACTTCCAACAAAGCGGTATGGGACTATATCAACCAATTTGCCGCATTTAACAATTATATCAATTCCCCCATAGCCCGTTACCGCAACGAACTTTACAATCTCCCCTTTAATATGAACACTTTCAACAAACTTTGGGGTGTCGTTACTCCTGCGGAAGCAAAAGCTAAGGTAGCGGAAGAACGGCAAAAAACGGGCATCACAACCCCAAATAATTTGGAAGAGCAGGCGCAATATCTTGTGGGGGCCGAGCTTTACGAAAAACTAGTCAGACATTATACAGAAAAACAATGGGGCAGACCCTGCAGCGAGCTTCCCGCTTTTATCATAAAGAGGTTGCCCTTGCGCTTCACTTACGACAACAACTACTTTAATGACAAATATCAAGGCATTCCAGAGGGCGGCTACACCCTGATCATAAAAAAACTGCTTGCTCGTGCAGAAGTGCTTACGGATACCGAGTATTTTGGATTTATACGGGAAAACAAAGACATTGCGACAAAAACGGTCTTTACGGGAATGGTAGATGAGTATTTTGGATTCCGCTATGGACCATTGGAATACCGCACCGTAAGATTCGAAACCGAAACATTAGATACCGAAGATTACCAAGGCGTCGCCGTCGTAAATTACACCGACCCCGAACACCCTTATACACGCATCATAGAACACAAGCATTTCGAATTCAACAAATGCCCCAAAACGGTCATCAGCCGTGAGTTCAGCGAAAACTGGAAGCAAGGCATGGAGCCTTATTATCCCGTGAATACCGAAGCAAACGAGGCGCTTTATGCAAAATACCGCGCTCTTGCTGACAAAGAACCCAATGTAATTTTCGGCGGAAGGCTGGGCGAATACAAGTATTACGATATGGATAAAGTAATTGCGAAAGCTTTAGAGGTCGCGCGAACAGAGCTACAGGACTGACATAATCCGCCAAAATGCGCTAACGGGCAAAACAACGCCTGTATTGACACGGCAAGTCGGCAAATGTTATACTGTTTTTAGTAATTTATAGGTAGGATGATATGAACCCGTTACGCAAAGCTGTTATTCCCGCCGCGGGCTACGGCACAAGGTTTTTGCCCATTACAAAAGCAGTACCCAAAGAAATGCTGGCAATCGTAGACCGACCCGCCCTGCATTACATCGTCGAAGAAGCCATCGAGAGCGGTCTGACCGAGATTTTGATTATCATCAATGACGGCAAAGACGCCATCAACAATTATTTCGGTGACAATCCTCTTTACGAAAAGTTTTCCAATCACCCCAACCTCGCTTGTTTAGAAACACTCCGCGCCAAAGCGGACATTTATTATACCAAACAATATGTTCTTAACGGCAACGGCGCCGCCGTAGGACTTGCCAAAGAGTTTGCGGCAGGAGAGCCGTTTGTGGTGATGTTCGGGGACGACATTATCTATAATCCCGTGAACCCTTGCGCAAAACAGCTTGCGAATGCCTATTATAAAACCGACAGAACCGTTTTGGGTGTGCAAGAAATCGTACCTGCCGAGGCGGTCAAATACGGCGTCGTAAAAAAGGGGAAAGAAGACGGTAGATTTTGCGAAGTAAAAGGCATTATCGAAAAGCCCTCTATCGAAAACCTGCCTTCTACCCTATGCAGTCTGGGCAGATTTTTGTTAAAGCCTAACATTTTCGACGCACTAGAGCGCGCTCCGCTCAAAAATAACGAGTTATACCTCACGGACGCGTTAGACATTATCGCGCGGGAAGAAGGTGTTATGGCGTACTGCTTCGAAGGCAGAAGATACGACATCGGCGACAAATTCGGGTTTATGCAAGCTAATATCGAATACGGTCTGCGTTCCCCGTACGGAGACAAACTGCAAAAATATCTTGCGGAAATTACAAAATGATTTTTTAATCCGACATACTAACAACAGGTACAAATGATATGGTTCCCTCAAGCGGTAAAATAAGAATAGCGCAAGTTGTCGGAAACGCCAAAACAGGCGGGGTGATAAGTTGCGTCCTTAATTTTTACCGCAACATCGATCGCGACCAATTCGTTTTTGATTTTTATACCTACGGTGAATCCCCCTATGACGACGAAATCCGCGCGCTTGGCGGCGAAGTTTTTTTTATCCCCAATGTACTTCACTTCCCCGAAGCCGTGTCCTCTATGGTTCAATTTTTTAAAAAAGGCAACTACCACGCCGTGCACGCTCATCTTACAACACTTTCGGTCATTCCACTTTTTGCGGCAAAACTTGCCCGCATCCCGTGCCGCATCTGCCATGCGCATTCGACTTCTCACAAAACCGAAAAAATACGCGCGGTAAAAAACGCGTTAAGACCGTTTTCCCGCATGTTTCCCACCCGTCTAGCGGGTTGCAGCAAATACAGTTGCAGTTGGCTCTACGGAAAAAAGGGCGAAAACGCTTTTGTGTTGCGCAACGCCATCGATTTAGACCGTTTTGTCAGGAATGACGAACGCACCGAGCAGCTTAAGGCGGAATACGGGCTTAGCGGTCGCAAAGTAATTGGTTGCATTGGCCGTTTTGTGTTTCAAAAAAACATCCCATTTTTGGTAGAAGCCTTTGCTATGCTTGCGCTTGCGGATAAAGACGCCTTTTTGGTACTAGTGGGCGGCGGCAAAGAATTGCCGCAGATAGAAGAGCGTATAAAGCATTATAAATTAAAGGATAAGGTGCTTATTTTGCAGGAATGCGCGCGTGTCGAAGATTATTATGCGTTGTTCGACCTTTTTGTATTGCCTTCGCGTTTTGAAGGCTTGCCTCTGGTTGCGGTAGAAGCACAAGCTATGGGTATCCCTTGTCTTCTTTCGCAAGAAATCACCAAAGAGGTAGACTTCACGGGAAAGTGCGTATTTTTGCCGATCGACAGCGCGGGAGAGTGGGCAGACCAAATGGG
>JAQVTZ010000200.1 GCA_028699795.1 Clostridia bacterium
ATCATGAAGGTATTACGGTACGCAACGAAATCGAAAACTCCAGAATGCGTATGCTTAAGGCGCTCGGAGCGGTAGACGGCAAAATAGTTTTTACCTCTAGCGGAACCGAAAGCGACAATCTCGCAATGTTTGGGGCGCGTAAAACGAATCATTCCCGTGTTATTATTTCTGCGGCAGAACATGCCGCGATATATTACAGCGCATTAGAACTGCGGAGACGGGGTTACGATGTATGTCTTTGTCCTGTGGATAAGGGGGGCCGAGTCGATTTGCAGGCATTTCAAGAATTGATGACGAAAGATACCTCGTTGGTTTCGGTCATTCATGTCAACAACGAAACAGGCGGAATCAATGACATCCAACAACTTTGCCGCATCGCGAAAGAAGTCAATCCGAATGTACTGTTCCATAGTGACGGTGTGCAAGCATTCGGCAAAATCCCCGTAAGCGTGACCAATCTGGGCGTAGACCTCTATTCCGTAAGCGCGCACAAGATTAACGCGCTTAAAGGCACGGGCGCGCTTTATATCGGCAAAAATTTGCATATCAATCCCATACTTTTCGGCGGCGGTCAAGAGACAGGCTTACGCTCCTCCACAGAAAATGTAGGCGGCATCATCGCTTTTGCCGAAATGGCCGCTTATTACTGTGAACAGCAAAAAACACTGTCAGAAATCGCCAAAAACATCAAAATGACAATAAAGGACGAGTTGCGGAACATCCAAGAGCTTTTCTTTCTTTCGGATGAACATTCTTCTGACTTTATTTTAAGTTTTGCTTCTTCCAAAGTTCGCGGAGAGGTGATGCAGCACGCTTTGGAGCGGGAAGGTATCTTAATCGGCACGGGTAGCGCGTGTTCTTCCAGCCGCGCCAGCCGCAGGGTGGCCGAAGCGATAGGTCTAAAAGGCAAATATGTAGATGGTGTCGTGCGTCTCAGTTTCGGCCGATACAATACTCTTGACGAAGCGAAAACTTTTATTGAAGCCTATATTAGAAAGTATAAGGAGTACTCCAAATATGGCAACTGAATACAATACCATTTTAATTCGTTATGGTGAGCTATTTTTAAAGGGCAACAATCGTTCTTATTTCGAGTCTCTTTTGATAAAGAACATCAAAGCTGCATTGGCAGGTATTTCCTTCAAGTTCGTCAAGTCGCGCGGCAGATTTTTTATAGAAGACTTTGCCGATCCCGACAAATGCGAAATTTTGGACAGATTAAAAAAAGTTTTCGGGATTCATAGCATCAGTCCCGCCATCAAGACACCTACCGACCTTTCGCTGATAAGCGAAATTGCCTCGCAAATCGCGCCGCAAGAAGGAACTTTTAGGGTAACCGTAAAGCGTGCAGACAAACGAATCGACATGCGATCGATGGATATCGCCGCAAAAATAGGGGGCGATATGCTTTCGCGCGCGCCCAAACGGAAAGTAGAATTGTACCAATTTGATTTTGAATTGCATGTGGATATTCGGGAAAACGGGTTTTCGTATGTGTTTTATGAAACAATTATGGGCGCGCAGGGTTTGCCCTCGGGATGTTCGGGAAAGGCAATGTTGCTTTTATCGGGCGGTATCGACAGCCCCGTTGCCGCTTACATGATGGCAAAACGAGGATTAAATGTCGTTTGCGTGCATTATCACAGTTTTCCGTATACCGGTGAACTCGCCTTGCAAAAAGTAGTCGACCTTGCCTCAAAACTTCATCCTTATATTCCTCACATCGAGCTGAATGTTGTCCCTTTTACCGAAATACAATACGCGATACATGAGCATTGTCCCCAAGAATTCATGATTACGATTATGAGAAGGTTTATGATGCGCATTGCTGAACGCCTTGCAAAAATCAAAAAGTGCGGCGCGCTTATCACAGGAGAAAGTTTAGGGCAAGTTGCAAGTCAGACAATGGAGAGCATCCAAACCACCAACGCCGTGGTAACACTACCCGTTTTCCGTCCTTTAATTGGTAACGATAAGGATGAAATAATTGCGGTCGCCCAAAAAATAGATACTTTTGATATCAGCATTCGCCCTTATGAGGATTGTTGTACTGTATTTTTGCCTAAAAACCCCGTGATTCATCCCAAAATGGAAGATGTTATTCGTTACGAACAGCGTTTGGATATAGAAACTCTTATTGCAAAAGCGTTGGAGGGTGTCGAGATGAAAACAATAAGTCCGGAACGCTAAAATATAATACGGAAGTTCTGTCACTTTCGCCAATCAGTTCTCCGTTTGTGTCTGTTACGGTGAAATAATAAGAATTGACGCCTAACTCGGGTGTTTCATCTAAAAAAGTTCCTTCGTCTAAGCCACTGTAATTTCCCAAGAGTGTGTCGCCATTTTCGCCTATCTTATATAAATTATAATTAAAATTGGCGTTAAGTGAGAAATATATTTCTATTTTATTATCTTCAGTCACATTACTTTTTAAATCTTTCGGTATGGCGTTGTCGAAATATGTCGAAACTTCGGGCAATTCCATTTTAGAGTCGTATACTTCCCAAACTTTATATTTTTGCGGCGTGTATTCACCGGCTACAATCAATCTATGTTCGTTTTCGGTGGCATAAGTGTCTATTTCGATAGGTACAATCGTGTCGGGAATTTCAAAAGCAGTTGGATTGCCTAAATTGCGATGCATATATTTTGCAACGAGTGTGGGATAGGCGCCTCCCGTAATATTTTTCGCAAGTAAGGTATCGGGCTCGTTGGAAATACTGCCGTACCAAACACAGACCGTATTTTGAGAGGTATAAGACATATTCCAAGCATCGCTGTTTTTATCCGAACCGTTTACACCTACTGTTCCCGTTTTCGAAGCGATATCAAATGGAAGCGAAGCCAGCTTTCGGGCCGTACCGCTTTTTGCCGTATCCATCAACATATCCGTTACAAGATAAGCGGTTTCCCGTGTGATGACACGGTTTTCGTCGGGGGTATGTTTATAAACGGGTTTTCCGTTTTTATCTTTGATTTCTTTCACAAACACGGCATTCTTATAATTTCCACCGTTTGCAAAGGTCATGTAAGCAGAGGTCATTTGTACGGGAGAAACGCCGTATTTCAGACCGCCGAGCGCGATGCTCAAGCCGTCGTCTTCGCTAAGGTCCAACCCAA